>CAJXOI010000011.1 GCA_913057885.1 uncultured Micavibrio sp. | reverse complement strand
ATGTCCTCATCCATATCAAACATCGTTGGGCCCGAATCCTGGCCTTTTGCGCTTTCATCGCGGTCAACAAGTTCAATCACGGCCATAGGCGCGTTATCGCCATAGCGAAAACCAGCCTTTAAAACACGTGTGTAGCCACCTTGACGATCTTTATAGCGATCAGCCAACGTATCGAATAACTTCTGAACTTGTGTTTCATCTCGCATTGTGGCAATGGCCTGACGGCGTGATGCCAATGTACCTTTTTTGCCAAGCGTCACCAATTTATCAACAAAAGGCTTGAGCTCTTTAGCCTTTGGCAAGGTAGTTACGATTTGCTCGTGTTTAACCAATGCCGCGGCCATGTTGGCAAACATCGCTTTGCGGTGCGATGTTGTGCGATTTAATTTACGACCTTTAATTCCGTGTCTCATTTTTCCTACCTCAAAAATCCTTAGTAAGGGTTGTCCATTTTACGGAGCAATTCATCGATATTTTCAGGTGGCCATTGGTCAACCTGCATACCTAGATAAAGTCCCATTTGTGTTAAAACTTCCTTGATTTCATTCAATGACTTACGGCCGAAATTCGGCGTACGTAACATGTCATTTTCAGACTTCATGACCAAATCGCCGATATAAACAATATTATCGTTTTTCAGGCAGTTGGCAGAGCGAACAGAAAGCTCAAGTTCATCAACTTTTTTCAATAGAGCCGGATTGAATGGCAATTCATCTTCTTTTTCTTCGGTCATTGTCTGCTTTGGTTCTTCGAACGTGATGAAGACCTGAAGCTGATCTTGCATGATGCGTGCAGCGTAGGCCACGGCATCTTCGGGAGAGACTGTTCCGTTTGTTTCAACCTTTAACGTCAATTTATCATAGTCTGTGATCTGACCAACACGGGCAGATTGCACATCATAAGAAACCTTGCGAACAGGTGAGTAAACGCTGTCGACCGGAATAAGGCCAACGGGAGCATCATCAGGGCGGTTTTGCGATGCAGGGCGATACCCTTTACCTGTTGTGACAACAAATTCCATGTTCAATGGGGCGTTTTTGTCTAATGTGCAAATAACGTGATCAGGGTTCGTGATCTCAATATCGGCACCTGCCTCAATCATGCCGGCGGTCACTTCGCATGGGCCGGTTGCGGACAAGCGCATTTTCTTTGGCCCTTCGGAATGCATGGCAACGTGAATACCCTTAACGTTTAGAATGATGTTAGTCACATCTTCGCGAACGCCATCGATTGTCGAGAATTCGTGTACTACGCCGTCAATCTGGATCGCAGAAATCGCGGCACCTTGCAAAGACGACAACAAAATACGACGCAATGCATTTCCCATCGTTAGACCAAAGCCACGCTCCAGAGGTTCAACAACCACTGTGCCTGTTGTTCTGGCGTTTTCGCCGTGTTTTACATCAACCGTATTTGGTTTAATCAATTCCTGCCAATTTTTCTGTATCACTTTTATGTCCTCTTTACTTTCTTTTGTTAATCAATTCTCGTTTTGCCTATGAGGGAAGGCAAAAACACCCGATTACTTTTATTATTACACACGACGCCTTTTCTTAGGGCGGCATCCGTTATGCGGAACACCTGTAATGTCCTTGATCGATGTCAATGTAAAACCAATGTTTTGCAATGCACGCAAGGCAGATTCACGCCCTGACCCTGGTCCTTTAACAAGGACGGCCAATTCTTTGACACCGTGTTCTTGTGCCTTGCGGCCCGCATCTTCCGCCGCAACCTGTGCAGCAAACGGTGTCGATTTTCTTGATCCTTTAAAGCCCATGGCACCAGATGTAGACCATGAGATTGTATTTCCCTGGGCATCAGTAATCGTAATAATTGTGTTATTAAATGTCGAATTCACATGCGCAACACCAGTGGTGATGTTTTTGGATGCTTTTTTCGAAACGCGTGCTCTTTGTGGTTTAGCCATTTCTCATACCCTCCTTACTTCTTCTTACCTGCGATTGGTTTTGCAGGTCCCTTGCGGGTACGAGCGTTATTTTTTGTGCCCTGTCCACGAACAGGAAGACCCTTACGATGGCGAAGGCCACGGTAGCAAGCCATGTCCAAAAGGCGTTTGATCGCCATGGAAACATCACGGCGCTTGTCCCCTTCGACAGTGTAATCGGCGTCGATGACTTCGCGAACCTTGGTCAGTTGTTCTTCGGACATTTCGTTGATGCGCGGGTAATCGTCGGCATGAGTGGCCTCATGTCCAATTTTTTTCAAAATTTCTTTTGCGCTTGTGCGGCCAATCCCGTGAATATACGTCAGGGCGATGTGCGCACGTTTGTTTGTCGGTAAGTTAACACCTGCTATACGGGCCAATTTACTCTCCTATCGTTACTGTTAATTTCAAGCCGAACCGTAGTTCCAGTTCGTAAACCAATCTATGGATAGGCGCGCACGTGGGCGCGGAAATCCCAGAAAGATGGGCGCACATTATAAAGATGGACCTGTAATGTCAAGTTCTTTTTTGGGGGAAGTGCGGGTATCTGGGCTCGGTGGTTTCCGTGGTCTCATTTGTCGTTGCTAACCTTTTGATTTTAAACAATGTGATCACGGAGACTACGGTTCAATGTAAAAAACACACTCTATCTATCCAACAAAATAATTGTAGGACAAAATTCCTGTAATAGCAAGTAAAATTCATTTGACTTAATGCGACCTAACGCTATTCTTATAAGCAATGAGTACAAACTAGGAGATTTTCATGTCAGACGGCACATTATCGTTCACCGGAAAAGAGAGGGCTTTAGAGACTGTAAGCAGTTTTAAACAGCATGTCTTAGCGACACTGGGTATTAAAGAGGTATTCTCAATGAAAGCAAAAGAAGATTGGCTAGACCTTTTGCATGAAACACGAGTTGCATTACATGTGTCTGACTCTGTAACTTTATATATTGTTGATCAAGGTATTTTTGACACTTCCGATTATGCCGATACAATTGATGTGGCACGAGGGAAAATGAAACCTTCAAAAACAACTCTTTCCAGACCAGACGATGTGGAAGATGCCATTGTCGAGCATGAGACGTTAATGCGCTTTGTACGAGAGCGTGCCAAAACATATGCAGGCCCCCAATAAATTTTGGCATAAGATGAGAATAACCGCTCGTTATCATACGATTTTTGGGTTATAAATCCCTATTGTGATTGGAATTTTTGACCGTTATATCCTCAAGCTTTTGGCCGGCACCACCTTTGTGATAGCCTTTGCCTTGACGATGATCATACTGTTGACCCAATCATTGCGGTATCTTGAGCTGGTCATCGGGTCGGATGCGTCGGCGGTTTATTTCCTTATTATGACAGGCTTGGCCGTTCCTAAATTTTTAGAAGTCATTTTACCCATTGCTTTTGTTATTTCCTGTGCCTATCTGGCCAATAAATTGATGAATGACCGCGAAATTGTGGTCATGAATGCATCGGGAATTTCGGTTTTAAGGTACGCTCGTGGTTTTTTGATTTTTACTGTTGTAATGATGGGCATTCAGTTCGCCCTATCGGGGTGGGTTGCTCCCGCGGCGGTAAACGAATTGCAAAAAACCCGTGCTGATGTCAAAAGCCATTATGCTACATTGATGTTTCGCGAGGGGGTTTTTAACGATTTGGGAAATGGAATGACCGCCTTTGTCGAAGAACGACGCGGCATGAACGAATTGCATAATTTGATGATTCATGACCCGAACGGATATATCACCCAAGGTCAAAAGACGACAATCATTGCCGAACGTGGCATTGTAAACATTACTGATGACCAGCAACAAATTCTAGTCTATAACGGGACGCAATACCAAAAAGAGGATGATCAAAGCAAGGTATCACGATTGGATTTCGATCAATATATTTTGGATGTCCCCATACAAAATAATCCTGTATCAGTTAGATGGCGCGAGCCTGATGAGCGGACCTTTGACGAATTGTTTTTGGATGAAGACGCGCCTCAACGTGACATTTCGAAACAGGATGAGTTTATCGCCGAGGTTCATAAACGTATTACAACGCCCTTTTTATACGTACTGTTCATCGGGTTGGTTTTGACATTGTTTTTTATGGGACAATGGGGGCGTGAGAGTAATTCGCGCCCTGTCTTAATTTTAGCCGGGGTCGTTTGTGTAATCGAGGTGGCCTATATCGTCATTTACAATCAGGCACGGGATCAACAATGGTTGAACATAGGTCTTTATGCCGTGACATTGATTCCGTTGATTTATATCGCATACAGATTTAAACACTATTACAGGCAGTAATATGACATGAAAGCCTTATTTGTTCATGACCATTATTATTACCGCGATGGTCATCATACGCTTTCATATGGGCAGTATCATCATACCGTCTGGGACATTTACCTATCTCATTTTGATGTGATGACTGTGATTGGGCGTGATGGCGGTTATGCTGATGCCAATGAAAATGATGTCAATACCGCTTCGCGCGACCTTGTGAAATTTAAATTATTCCCTAACACAAATTCTATCAAAGGGGTTTTATCGGGTCGCAAAGCCATTCGTGCCCATATTGATGAATTGGTCGCCAAACATGATGTTATGATTTTACGAGGGATCAGCGAGCTTGGCCTGATGGTGTTCAAGGCCGCCAAAGCCCAAGGTAAATATGTTGCCTTTGAAATTGTGTCCTGTGCCTTTGACGAACTATGGTTTCATGGGGCGATCAAGGCCAAGATTTACAGCCCCCTGCGGTTTTTCAAACAACGTCAATTGGCGCAGAGAGCCAATGCAGTCATCTATGTATCACAGGAATTTTTGCAACGCCGTTATCCGACTCGTGCACCGCTAAGTGCGCGGGCATCTGACGTATATATTCCTGATGCGGCGTTCCAGCAAAAAACAAAGGCACCGCAACAGCCGATTACAATCGGCATGATCGGCACATTGAAAAATCGTCTAAAGGGTGCGCATGTTGCCATAGAGGCCGCAGATTTTTTAAAGGGTCAAGGCGTTGGTGGTTTTACTCTTCATATATTGGGCCCTGGTGACGCCGAACCATTTTATGATTTAATCCGTGAAAAAGGATTGCAAGATATTGTGTTTTTGGATGGTACTCGCGAGAGCGGTGAGGCGGTATGGCAATGGTTGCGCGGGCTTGACCTCTATATTCAACCATCTTTTCAAGAAGGTGTACCAAGGGCGACGATTGAGGCAATGGCCCAAGGGTTACCTGTTATCGGGTCAAACGCCGGTGGATTACCGGAATTATTAGAACCATCATGCATTGTGAAACGCGGCAATGCTCCTGACTTGGCTTGTGCCATAAAAAAAATGATGAATAACCTTCAAGGGATGAAGACAGAGGGCGAGCGCAATTTTCTAGAGGCGCAAAAATACCATGATGAAACCCTCTCTCGTATTCGGCATGATTTCTGGTCAAATGTCAGACATACCGCAAGTCAGACTTGATTCTGATGCGCCTGATCGTTATGCTCGCGCCAATAAAGACGAATATTTAGCAATGGAGTAAGAGATGGCCGCATATCAATATATTTACGTGATGAAAAACCTGTCCAAAACATACCAAGGGGGTAAGCAGGTTTTGAAAGATATCACGCTGCAATTTTTGCCTGGGGCAAAAATCGGTGTTCTTGGCCCGAATGGTGCGGGTAAATCAACATTGTTGAAAATCATGGCGGGTATCAATACCGATTTTACGGGCGAGGCATGGGCCGCAGATGGCGTCAAAGTTGGATATCTGGAACAGGAACCGCAATTGGATGCCTCGAAAACTGTTTTTGAAAATGTGATGGATGGCGCCGCCGAAGGCAAAGCGATTTTGGATCGGTATAACGAATTATGCATGGATTACGAAAACGCTGACCCCGACGAGATGGCAAAACTGCAAGACGAAATCGATGCAAAAAACCTGTGGGATTTGGATCGCAATATTGAAATGACGATGCAGGCCTTGAATTGCCCGCCTGCTGATAGTGGTGTCGAGCATTTATCAGGTGGCGAAAAACGCCGTGTCGCATTGGCGCGTCTGATTACGGCGGAACCGGATATGCTTCTTTTGGATGAACCGACAAACCACTTGGACGCTGAATCTGTGGCATGGTTGCAAACCTATCTTCATGATTTCAAAGGTACGGTTGTGATGATTACGCACGATCGTTATTTCCTAGATAATGTCACGGGTTGGATTTTGGAATTGGATCGTGGGCATGGCATTCCGTATGAGGGGAATTATTCTGCGTATCTAGAGAAGAAGGCAAAACGTCTGGCCCAAGAAGCGCGCGAAGACGCCGCCCGTCAAAAGACATTGTCCCGCGAATTGGAATGGATTCGTCAATCACCCAAGGCGCGGCAGGCAAAATCCAAGGCGCGTATCAACAGCTATAACGATTTGTTGGAGGCATCGCAGCGTGACACGGTCGGCAATGCGCAAATTATTATCCCAACGCCTGAACGGTTGGGGGATGTTGTGGTCGTTGCCGAAAACGTTAATAAATCATTCGGCGATAAACAATTGATAAAGGATTTGAATTTCAAGCTTCCCGCCGGGGGGATTGTCGGGATTATCGGCCCGAACGGGGCGGGGAAATCCACCTTGTTTAAAATGATTACGGGAGCCGAGCAGCCTGATAGCGGAACCCTGACCATAGGTGAAACGGTTGATATGGGCTATATCGATCAATCGCGCGATTCATTGGATGACAACAAAACCGTATGGGAAGAAATCTCGGGCGGAAATGATGTTCTGATGCTCGGGAAAATTGAAAAACCATCCCGTGCCTATGTCGGTTCATTCAATTTCAAAGGGCCGGATCAACAGAAAAAGGTCGGCACGTTATCAGGTGGGGAACGCAACCGCGTCCACCTTGCGAAAATGTTACAAAAGGGTGCGAACCTCCTCCTTCTCGATGAACCGACAAATGATCTGGACACCGAAACATTGGCGGCATTGGAAGAGGCATTGGAAAACTTTGCCGGATGCGCTGTGGTGATTTCGCACGACAGATGGTTCCTTGACCGTCTGGCCACGCATATTCTGGCCTATGAAGGCAACGGCCATGTCGAATGGTTTGAGGGTAATTTCGAAGATTACGAACGCGATAAAGAACGCCGTTACGGCAAAGCAGCTTGAGCCTCAAAACGTCAAGTCAACCGCGATGCGCTGGTCACGCAGGGGGCGGACGATGTCGACGGAGCGTTGATAGTTTGGATGGGATTTATAAGCCTTGAGTGCGGCCTCGTCGTGAAATTCACCATAAACAACAAAATCCATATCATTGGCGATTTGGTCAATTTTCATGTTGCGTGAAACGGTGAGTGTCCAATCACCTTCTATTTCTTCCAAAATTTTCAGGCCGTTATAAATGGCCTCTCGGTCATCGGGGTTTTTGGCATTGAACATGACGATATGACGGATCATTCTGGTTTCTTTCTATTTTTCATCACTTTAGCATGACAAGTATAAAGTTTGTTGTGGTTATTTCGAAAAACAACCGTGACATTCTGCAGGTGTGATGTATCACGGTAGTAATGGTAAAAAATCTTTTTACATTTTCGATAGGTGTGTTGCTTTGCGCCTCTTTTGGTGGTGTTTCGCACGCCAAGGACACGTTGCGCCTAAAAAATGGTGATATTTTGAGTGGTCAGATCACGCAATTTTCAATGGATGGCGTGCGCTTAGATGCGCCGTATGGGACATTTGATATTGAGGTTGGTTTCATTGGCGGGATTGAATCGCCACGGTACCATGTTGAAGATTTGCAATTTGAGGTGATGAGTTCTTCAACCATTGATGACCCCATCTTGGCGGCTTTGGACCCATCGGGCGTTCCATCACATAGGATTAATACAAAAGACATCCCGCCTGTGCCTGTTTCTGATGCTGTCTCAAATACCGAAACAGATATTGAAGGGCAGGCAGCGGACGATAAGCATCTTGACCTTTGGGGTGCGGATTGGAGCGGTGAAGTTAACGCCGGCGCAGAATTTCAAACCGGCAACAGCGATAGTGAGACACTATCTTTAGACGGGGAAACGACTGCCAATTGGGATGATATTCATCGCGCAACCATCGGTGCAGATTACACCAGGGAAGAGGAAAATGACATTAAGGTCGAGGATGAGCAAGAGGTTTATGCCGCCTATGATTATTTCTTTGCAGAAAAATGGTTTTGGAACAATACTGCATCATTTAAGCAAGACAACGTTGATAATTTGGACTCGAGAATCGAAGCGGCATCTGGTTTAGGGTATCAATTTTACAATAGGGATGATTTGAGCTTGGAGGCGACGTTAGGCCCGGGGTATCAGCGCGAAAAATACGAAGACCAGGACGCACAAACCAACATGACTGCCAATTGGACATTTGATTATGAACAAGCATTTTATGACGATTTTGTCCGTTTATTTCATGCACACGCTTTGACCACACCGATGGATGATATGTCGTTGTGGCTGTTTGAGAGTGAAAGCGGGATTAAGGTTCCTTTAAGGGCGGGGATTGTAGCGACAAGTGAAATAAATTTTGATTACAACAACAATGCTCCTAACGATGTAGAGGAGGAAGATACAACCTATCGCATTAAGCTTGGCTACGAATGGCCGTAACAACGGCATTGGGAAATTTTTCTGCGGCGGCTTCGGCGGATTGTTTGCTGTCAAAGACGCCGTAGCATGCTGCACCTGATCCCGTCATGCGGGTTAATTGGCATCCATAACATTCCCATAATTCCGCCAATAAGGGTTCAATATCGGGGCATAACGCCGAGGCCGCGCCGGTTAAATCATTGCTGTTATTTTTCATCCATTCTGTGAATCGAAGGCTCTCTTCTGGAATCTTTTGACCATTAAGATCCTTGGAATAAGAAGGATTTTTATCAAATTCATTAAAGACCAGTTGTGTTAACAACCCTTGTTCTGGCCACACAACCACAAGCGGCAGGGCGGGCACGGATATATCCTCGATAACCTCACCTATGCCTGTGACACGTGCGGGGCGGCGGTGTAAACATATCGGCAATTCCGCACCTAAGGCTAGGCCCATTTCTCTTAATTCTTCTGGGCTTAAGTTCATGTCCCACATTTTATTCAACGCCAACATCATCGTCGCCGCGTCGGATGATCCACCACCCAATCCTGCACCAACAGGAATGTGCTTGGCCAAACGAACATTGATATTGGGCGCCTTTTTGGCCTTATCCGCCATTAAATGTACCGCCTGAATAAGTAAGTTCGGGGCATTCTTCTCTGTTGACAATAATGGCCCCGTAAAAACTTCGCCATGAGGCCCAACAGGGGTAAAGCTTAATTTATCATCTTCCTTGATAGTGATTTTGTCACCCCATTCCGTAAAAGCGATGACGGAGTCCAAAAGATGATATCCATCGTCGCGCTGTCCAATGATATTCAAATTAAGATTGATTTTTGCGGGTGCTGTAACCTTCATAAAATCGTTTCTATCAAATCCCTAAGAGAAAAAAAATAGTTAATTAACGACCGCTTGCATGGCCGGGCGACGGCGAATAACAATGGCACTCATAAAGCGGTCTGTTTCGGCACGCCGCATTTGTTCATATCGTTGGGACATCCATTCCCGTGTTCTTAAAAAAGGTATAACACGATTAATAAAAAGGGGTAACGGGTACGCCTCTCCCTCCTCTGGATTGGCATCCCATTCCAATAAAGACGGTGTTGGGTATTCGTTTAATCGTTCAATACGCTGCGTCGCCAAATCAACAGACTTTGGTGTCTGATCCTCTGACACAGAAACCATCGCGGACGCCATCGCCATTGCATCTTGAATTAATGTTGATGCGGTATTTTCGGCCGGGTTTCTTGCCAATAATTTTTGTAATTCTCTGGCCACTTCCTCGTCGATTTGGGTTTTGTCAAAAAATTGTTCTCTAACCTCACGATAAAAAACACCGCTATTATGCATTGGTGTAATTTTTTTCCCTTTTTTAGGTGGAAGGTATCGCCCTTCGATAATTTCAACACTAACAAAATTAAAATTACCATGTATGGCATGGACGCCAAGTGACTCTGGATACATTATTTTTCCTCCCAAAATTTTTTTATGTCTTTATAATAGTAAAACAAAAAAACAAGGTTTAAATCAAGAAAGAAAGATAATTATTCACATGTGATATAGGAGGGTAATCACGACGCACATCAATAAGCCGTAATCGCGGTTGGATTGAAAGCGCTTTAGTGCGTTTTGCGGGCTGTCTGTGTCGAGAGTTTTCACCTGCCATATTAAATGCAGTAACGGTAATGTTAAAAAGACCACACCAAAAAAGGAAATGTTTGAACCCCATAATAAAACCACTGCGAAATATAAATAATGGACGGCATAAAATGCATAAAGCGGCATCTTAATATTCCCATCCCATTTTTCGCTGAGCCATCGTGCCGATGACTTAATGCCGATCAATGCATCGTCACGACGATCCTGAAGGGCATAAATCGTGTCGTACCCCAATGTCCAAAAGAAACTCGCAATATAGAGCACCCATGCCTGCCACCCTAATCCCCCTGTTATGGCGGCCCAGCCCATTAATGCGCCAAAATTAAAGGTTAGTCCCAAAAATGCCTGCGGCCACCAGGTGATCCGTTTCATCAATGGGTAGGCCACGATAAAGGCCAAAGACACCACACCAAGAATGATGGTGGTCAGGTTAAATTGTAACAGGATAATAAAGCCAAGGAACAGCAGTCCCCCTAAAAAGATCATGGCCTGTTTTGGGGTGACATCGCCGTTGGGGATGGGACGTGTGGACGTGCGTTCAACCTTGCTATCCAAATCGCGATCCCACAAATCATTTACTACGCATCCGGCACCGCGCATGACAATGGCTCCGATGGCAAACAGGGTGAGTGTCGGCCATGCCCCCAATCCGCCTGCCAATAAAATGGCCCACCACCCAGGTAAGAGGAGAAGCCAAGTGCCGATGGGCCTATCCAGTCGCATCAGGTAAAGATATGGACGAATTGCATCAGGCATTTGATCAATCCATCCGCCGCGTATGATGTCTGTGTATTTTTTGGGATCCATGTTTTTGAATTTAGGCGCTTTATAAGCGCGTGACAAGTTCCGTGTTGAGGGTACAATGATATGCATGAATGAAATTGACTATGCCGTTCAAACGCTTCGCGATCATTGGAAAATGATTATGACGGGGGCTTTGATTGGCGGGGTTTTGGCGTTGCTTATTGTCATGATTCAACCGCCAACCTATCGCGCGGAAATGATTGTTGGCCCAACGGAAAGGGCGGGGATGCCGTCTTTAACATCCTTTTTACCTAGGGTGGCAGCGGATGCG
>CAJXOI010000010.1 GCA_913057885.1 uncultured Micavibrio sp. | reverse complement strand
ATTCAGTTTTGTCTTTATAGTGTTCAAGTTTGGAATAAGGGATGGTATCGCCAATGACAACGCCGACTTTGGAGCCAATGCGATCGGCCAGCTCTTTAAAGAACAAGGCCAAACGAAATGTCGAAGATACAAGCGATGCAAATTGAAAAAGGCGGCTGTTTTGTCCTTCGAAAAAGATGGGGACAACATCCGCTTTCGCCCCTTGGATCAATGATCCTATAAAGGGTTGCCATTCCGTGTCTTGGGCAACTTTATCCTTCCATGTCGGGATGGATGACACACCGCCCGCCGGAAAAACAACAATGCACCCGCCTTTTTTTAAAATGTCGCGGGCTTCCTTTCGGGTTTTGAGGTTGGTTTCCATCGCCTCTGGCGTTTCATCGAAACTGATGGGCAAAAGATTTTTATTAGCTTCGGGTGCCTTACACAACACGCCATTAGTCAAAACCTTAAAATCATTGCGGATTTGTTGCATCAATTGATTGATAATTAAACCATCCAATACACCATAGGGATGGTTGGCCACAACAACCAATGCACCTGTTTTTGGAATGGCTTGCAACTGCTTACGGTCATAATCAAGGGTCAGATCAAGGCGACGAATGGCGGAATCGTAGAAATCCTCTGGCGAAATCTGGTTTTCCCTGTGATAGTCCCTGTATAATTTATAAATTTTCCGTTGGCCCGTTAACACCTCGGTCGCGCGGATAAATCCGTTTTGCCACCATTTCAATGTTTCGGAAGCATAGGAGAAGGCTTTTATACTTAACATGAATCATAGATTACAAAAGAAATTTAGATTTTTAAAGTCAATAAATATTGACATAGTTTTTCTGCTTGTTCTATATTTCACCATGTTTAATAAATGCAAAGGAAGAAGTGATGTTTGATTTTCTTGAAAGAAACACTATTGGTGAGGGTACACGAGCAAGGGTTACCTTTGACTTTTCTCAAACGCATGAAACAGGTGGCCATCACTCTGTAATTGATAATATGCATTCACATATGCGTTGGAATCGAGACAATGTTGAAAATACAGCGAATTGTGAAATAAAACATTTAGATTACTCAGGAGGAGATAACACTAAACCAGATATACTCTTCCGTCACTGGGGTGGACAACAAACAGAGACGGTTTTTGCATTTGTAAAGGCGGCCGCTGCAAAAATGAGTGAAGGGTATCAATATACATATAGATTTAGTGTGGAAGAGATGTCTCCTGGTTATGGCTATAAAGTTTCTGTTAGGTTTTTAACCAGTTACGAGCAGTTGCTTATGCGTCAGGCAGATACTCTAGAGAGATTGGAAAGCCGAAAAACTGTATTAAAGCCAACGCTATAATTATAAACTATATTTCATTTGCTTTTCCACCATAAAAAGCCATATTAACGACCATGGCTTTAACAGAAATATCCATCCGTGGGGCGCGGGAACATAATTTGAAGGATGTGAATGTTGACATCCCGCGCGATAAGCTTGTCGTGATGACAGGGTTATCGGGATCGGGAAAGTCATCTTTGGCCTTTGATACCATTTATGCCGAGGGGCAGCGCCGTTATGTCGAGAGCTTGTCTGCCTATGCCCGTCAATTTTTGGAAATGATGCAAAAACCTGATGTTGACAGCATCGAAGGCTTGTCGCCTGCCATTTCCATTGAACAAAAAACCACATCGAAAAATCCACGTTCTATTGTTGGGACGGTCACGGAAATATACGATTACATGCGTCTGTTATGGGCGCGGGTTGGTGTGCCATATTCCCCCGCCACGGGTTTGCCGATTGAAAGTCAGACGGTTTCACAGATGGTTGACCGTGTGATGACGATGGAGGAAGGGGCTAAGCTCTATATCTGTGCCCCGATTGTTCGCGGTCGTAAGGGCGAGTATCGTAAGGAATTTAAAGAATTTCAGGCCAAGGGTTTTCAACGGGTTAAAGTCGACGGTGAATTCTATGAAATTGACGAAGTGCCCGAGCTGAATAAGAAGATCAAACACGATATTTCCATTGTGGTTGACCGTCTGGTATTGCGCGATGACATTGGTAACCGTCTGGCGGATTCCATTGAAACCGCACTCAGGATTGCCGACGGACTATGTATTGTCGAGGATGCGACAAGTGGCATCGAGACGGTGTTTAGTGAAAAATTTGCCTGTCCCGTGAGTGGTTTTACCATTGCGGAAATCGAACCGCGCCTGTTTTCATTTAATAACCCGCATGGGGCGTGCCCTGCTTGTGATGGTTTGGGGGAAAAGCATGATTTTGATGTTGAATTGATTGTCCCTGACCCGACTAAATCTATTAGGAATGGTGCTGTCGCGCCATGGTCACGGGGCCCGTTTGGCGGATATTACGAACAAATGTTGCAATCGGTTGCCGATCATTACGGGTTTTCAACTACAACTTCTTGGGCAAAGCTGGATCAAAAATGGAAAGACATCGTCCTTTACGGGACTGGATCGGAAAAAATTAAAACGACCTTTGTTTCCGATAAAAATACGTGGACGAATAACAAGCCATTCGAGGGTGTAATTGGCAATTTGAAACGCCGCATGGTCGAAACGGACTCAAACCGTGTACGCGATGAATTGTCGGAATATCAACGCTCTACACCCTGTGATGCTTGTGGTGGATACCGCCTGCGTCCCGAGGCCTTGGCGGTTAAAATTGATGGCATGCATATCGGAGAGGTCACGCAATTTTCCATCCGCCGCGCTCAAGAATGGTTTGATAATGTCGATAGAACATTAACCAAACAACAATCGCAAATTGCCGAAAAAATCCTTAAGGAAATTAACGAACGCCTCACCTTCCTGATGAATGTTGGCTTGGGGTATTTATCACTGGACAGGCGGGCAGGGACGCTATCTGGTGGAGAATCGCAACGTATTCGCCTTGCGTCGCAAATCGGGTCGGGATTAACAGGCGTGTTATATGTTTTGGATGAACCATCCATCGGCCTTCACCAACGTGATAATAATCGGTTGTTGGAAACGCTGAAACGCCTGCGCGATATTGGAAACACCGTATTGGTTGTTGAGCATGACGAAGACGCCATCCGTTTGGCAGATTACCTGATTGATATGGGGCCTGGCGCGGGGGTGCATGGCGGGCAAATTGTTGCCGAAGGCACGCCGGAAGAGGTGATGAGGTGTAAAAACTCCCTGACTGCTGATTATTTGACAGGTCGGAAAGAAGTCGCCGTACCGTCCGAACGTCGTAAAGGGAAAAAAGGGCAATCTGTAACCTTGAAAGGGGCATCAGGCAATAATTTGAAAGACGTCAATGTCGATATCCCCCTTGGTTTAATGACTTGTGTAACGGGTGTTTCGGGATCGGGTAAATCCACCTTGATTTTGGATACATTTTATAAGGCCGCGGCAAGGGCGATCATGAAAACAAAGGATGCCCCGATGCCGTATAAGGATATTACTGGGCTTCAACATATCGACAAGGTGATTGATATCGATCAATCCCCCATTGGGCGGACGCCACGGTCAAACCCGGCAACCTATACGGGAGCATTTACCCATATTCGGGATTGGTATGCAGGATTGCCCGAGGCAAAGACACGCGGATACGGCCCCGGGCGGTTTTCATTTAATGTCAAGGGCGGACGGTGCGAAGCCTGCCAGGGTGATGGCGTGATCAAGATTGAAATGCATTTCCTGCCGGATGTGTATGTAACGTGCGAGGCATGTAATGGCGCGCGTTATAACCGTGAAACGCTTGAAGTCAAATTCAAGGGTAAATCCATCGCCGATGTTTTGGAGATGACAATCGAAGATGCCTGTGAATTTTTCAAGGCTGTTCCAACCATCCGCGATAAAATGGAAACGTTGAAACAGGTTGGCTTGGGATATATCAAGGTTGGGCAACAGGCCACAACATTAAGTGGTGGTGAAGCACAACGCGTAAAATTGGCAAAGGAACTCTCAAAACGGTCAACAGGTAAAACACTCTATATTCTGGATGAGCCGACAACGGGCCTGCATTTCGAGGATGTGCGCAAGTTATTGGAGGTTTTGCATACGCTGGTCGATCAAGGGAACAGTGTTGTGATTATCGAACATAATCTGGAGGTCATCAAAACCGCCGATTACATTATCGATATTGGCCCCGAAGGCGGATCAGGCGGCGGTGAAGTCATTGCCAGCGGAACACCTGAGGAGATATGTAAGGTCAAAGAGAGTTATACGGGACAATACCTCGCACCACTTCTGAAAAAGAAGACCAAAAAAGCGGCTTAAAAAAAGATAAAATTTTATTTTTTCTATAAGAATTCTTATGATTTTTTTATTATAATTTAGGCATGAAATCTTTAATCGTATACACCAATCCTGGGCATGCGGGCATTGCAATCGATGATGGTAAAGGCAATTTAGAAACATATAATTACGGACATGTTGCCGCATTGGGAAATTACGTTAAAGCAAGCACATCATTCAATATTGCTGCAAATATAGGGCTTATTGCTGCGGCGATGACTGTTTATGCGCTTGGTGGAATGTATGCCGCATCAGAGTTAATACCCCATACGAACGAGGCTTTAACGACAACTGTTGGAACAATTTGTGCGACTTATGCTGCTGTTGTCTGTCCTACAAAAGGAATCCTAGTAGAGGATGCCCAATATGATTACACAGAGGAAGGACGCAATAAGGTGTTTAAGGTCGCTATTACTGATGATCAATATAACAACATAAAAAAGGAAATATCCTCCTATAAGAAGAGCTTATATTCACTTGGTTTAAGTAATTGCGCCGGGTTTGCCAGATCAATTATCAAAGCAGCAGGTATTGAGCTGTCGAACAAGTTAATCAATACTCCTCGCAGTTTAGAAAAGGAAATAAGGCGGCATACAAGGTTCATAACACCTTAATTTAGAATAACAAATTTATTAATGCATGGTATTGTGATATGAATAAGCAAAACTAAGGATTGGAATATGAAATTTTTTATAATTTGTTTAATAGGGTTACTTTTTTGTTTTGCGGGCACACTTGCCTATGCTCAAGATATACCCAAACAATTTTCAGAGCAGCATGATCCTAACCGTGATGGTCTAATTTCACAAGAAGAGTGGCTGAATGCATATGCCCCTCCTGCATTGGCTGACTTGCCCCCAAGTGAGGAGGCTCGGCAGATGGTGGATGCAATGCAAGGTATATTCTTGCAAAAATTTAATGAGCTTGATGACAACGGGGATGGATTTTTGTCGCCCCATGAAGCTTATCGCACTCGCTGAGAGAATATCTGCTTCATTTAATAATGTTGACATAAAAAATATATCATTGTATTGATATATTTTAATCAATTAAAAGAGTGCGTCATGTTAGAAAACACAAGTGAATTGGCAATGGCAACGATGAGTGCAGGTCTTGTATTAGGGGTTGGCGGTTACTTAGTTAGAAGTTATTATGTGGCAAATGCTGCGCCAATGCTTGCAATGCTTGCCACTGCAGTGATCTTATCAACAACAGATAAAATCCAGGACACAGTTGATGCTAAAGACGACCAAAACGAGCCAAGCGAATGTGCACATGGCGACTTATTATGCACTGTTCGTCAAGGTGCAATTATTCGCCCCTAAAATTTAAATTGACATAATTTTAAATTAGTTGTATTATCTTTTTTAAATTGAGGGGATAACAATGAGTATTTCAAGACGATTTTTTGTTTTAGGGGGCGCAAGTGCCCTTGCGGGCTGCAGTAGTGGTGGAATGCCTGATTTGAGAGGCATTGATGGCCTTTCGGGCGCTTATTCTCCTGTGCCGCCACGCCCAGTAAAAGATTTCACGGAAACACAGGCGGCTCCCAATGCGCCTCTTATCGATCCAGGACAACTTGAGATGCGAGTTATGCCTTACGATGGTTATGAACGCCCAGGCACGATCATTGTGAATTTTGAGGGATTTAAACTTTATCATATTCGATATGACGGTATGGCGACGGAATATCCCATCGCATTGGGGGCGCCAAGGCATTGATGCGGATTATAGCGGCCTTTACGTTGCCCGGAAATCACGTAATCCAACATGGACACCGACACCCAATATGATGGCGCGTGATCCGTCACTGCGTCCTGTTGCTGGTGGACATCCCAATAACCCATTGGGAACCCATGCAGTATATTTTTATAAGAATAATGGTGCGGATTCACTGTTAAGGGCGCATGGAACAAATCGTCCGGATACAATCGGGACGAATGCATCATCCGGATGTTTTCGAATGTTTAATCAACACGCGGAACATCTGTATACTTATGTTCGCATTGCACCCGGGCCAACAGATAGTCCGGCGGGTAAATCACCCTTGTTGGCGCATCGCCATGGTTTATTGGTGCCAGGTATGCGATATGATCAAGCACATGTGATGAGCCGTACCGATGTTGCCGCGTCAATCGCCAGAGAAAGCGCCCTTGCTGCGCGCGGGCCACGCCCAACCTTTTAAAAACCGCGTGACCTTTTTTAAAGAGTCTCTAATATGCCCTTAAAGAATAACTTTAGGGGGATTTTTATTTATGAAACTTACAATTTTTGGATCCGGCTATGTTGGTCTTGTGACGGGGGCGTGTTTGGCCGATGTGGGGCATGAAGTGATGTGCGTGGATCTTGATGAGGCCAAAGTTGAAGGTCTTAAAAACGGTGTTATTCCAATTTATGAGCCAGGCCTAAAGAAAAAGATTATTGCCAACCTTGATGAAAAACGCATTTCCTTTACTACCAATGCTCAGGATGCAATTGATTTTGCAGATGTGATTTTTATTGCCGTTGGAACACCGCCTGACGAGGATGGATCAGCGGATTTGTCTGCGGTAAAAGCCGTGGCCAATACTATTGGTCAATCCATGACGAGACCAAAACTTATTATTACGAAATCTACCGTCCCTGTAGGTAGTGCGGATTTGGTTAAACAGACAGTTCGGTCCGCGCTGGACGAACGTGGTGAAAATATTGAATTTTATGTGGCGTCAAACCCTGAATTTTTAAAGGAAGGGGCGGCTATTAATGACTTTGAAAAACCGGATCGTATTGTTATTGGGTTTGATCATCCGCGGGCGGAAGAATTATTGGAGGATATTTATGCCCCGTTTAATCGTCGTAACGACCGTCTGGTCAAAATGGATATTCGGTCGGCGGAGCTAACAAAATATGCTGCGAATGCCATGTTGGCGACTAAAATTTCCTTTATGAATGAAATGGCGAATATTGCCGAACGTGTAGGCGCGGACATCGAAAATGTCCGTATCGGGATCGGGTCTGATGAACGGATTGGATACCACTTTATTTACCCTGGTGTTGGATATGGCGGGTCGTGTTTTCCAAAGGATGTAAAGGCCTTGTCATCAACTGCTAAAAAACATGATTTTCCCGCCAAAATTATCGAGGCGGTAGAGGCGGTCAATGAAAACCAAAAACATGTCTTGGTTGAAAAGATTGTTAATCATTTCGGGGATGATTTATCAGGCAAAACACTCGCCGTATGGGGGTTGGCCTTTAAACCCAACACTGATGATATGCGTGAAGCCCCATCCCGCGTTATTATGGAAGAACTATGGAAAAAAAATGCGAAAGTAAGAGCCTATGACCCCGAAGCGATGGGAGAATGTGCACGTATCTATGGGCAGCGTGATGATCTTGTTTTAACCGACCATCGTGATGAAGCACTGAACGATGCAGACGCCCTCATTATTGTGACGGAGTGGAAATCATTCCGCGCCGCCAACCTTGATTTGGTCAAGTCTTCTCTCAAGGCACCTGTGATTTTTGATGGGCGTAATATTTATGACCCCACAGAGATGCGCGATAACGGGTTCACTTACTATTCAATCGGTCGATCATAATTTATTTGACTTTTAATGAATAATTATGCAATTAAAGACGCATAACTATTGATAAGGAGTATGGTTATGAACAAAACATTTTTGACATTGGCTGCTGTTGCAACACTTGGTCTTGCTGCATGTGGCGAAGAAGCATCAGAAAACAATACAAACATTTTGTCTGACATCGAAGGTTCGACTGAAGTTTTGATGAGCGAAACACAAAACGCATTTGAAGACGCTGCTCAATCAGCAGAAGAATTCGCTGCCGAAGCTCAGGCGCAGGCTGAAGAATCTTATCAAGCTGCGGTTGAAGAAGTGATTAACGAAGAAGCCGCGATTGAACCTGCTGCTGGTGAAGTTGAAGGCGAAGTTGAAGTGGAAGAAACACAAAACTAATCAGCTTTTATAAAAACAGTCTAAAAGCCGCCCATACGGGCGGTTTTTTTATGGGTGAAATTGACTTTTTAGCAACCAAGCGAGTAAAGTAAGTTTATGATATATCATATCCCTTTGGTTGTTTCGTTTTTAAGTGTTTTTTCCATGCCCGTCATGGCGGAGGAGAAGGTAAATGATGGTTGGTGGGCCTTATACTTAGACAATTTGAATAATCATTACAAAAAAACTGGCGAAAATTTTGATGCGGAGGGTAATCCATATCCTTGTGCAATTAATGGCGTCGAGACAATATTGGAAGCTTGTTCCTATTCTCAGGCAGAACTATTACTGCGTGCTGGTCAAAAATACAGCCATGCTGAATTAGATGAAAAATGCGATAAATATTTAGATTCTCTAAAAGAATATGCCCAAAGACATAATTGTCCTAAGGATTATGTTGATTTTATTACAATGCGTCGAAATCTATGGCTTGAAATGTTATATCCAGGGCAAAAAGCAGAATAAAATGACAAAAATTTTCTTAATTGTTATAGCTTTGATTGCGCTGACTGGATGGGCGCATATTGATAAAACCAGAGAGCTTTTACCTCAACTATTTTTAAAACAAGAAACGCAGGAAATTCTCTCTAAGCATTATGAGTATTTTGTGCCTGCAAAAAAACTTGATGAGATCGGCAATCCATATCCATGTGCTCTCATCGGAGATAATAGAGCTCTTGAAAATTGTTACAAAGATAAAGCGTTTCTTCAGGTTAGGAATAGTGGTTATTTCACTTCTGAAAATATCGAATATCAGTGCAGGGAAAAAATCCAAGAAGTGCAAACCTACGCCCAGAAACATAATTGCCCAGATGGGTATACGGAATTTCATAAAATGAAATACCGTGTATGGCTTGATTACCTCTTCCCCAATAAACGAAAAGATGAATCGAATGAGTAAAATTAGTAATTTTTATAAAAGGTGCCGCAGTTGCAATTTTCACGCAAGTGAGCGCGCCTAGTTTTGCACAAAACGACGTTTTTCAGGAAATTATTCAGGATGAAGAGCTCTTTAATTTTGCGCGTACCTTCGCTCAATCTCTTACTATTGCTGAATTTGAATTTTTGTTTGATCAAATCCTTGTTGACGCAAGATATGATTACTTGATAACTGGGAGGGGAGGTCATTTGGCTCTTCCGCTACTTCCTATGACGGCAGAGCCCTCAAGGAACTACATTGGTAATCGTTTAAATAGAGAAGCAATTAACGCAATAGATGACCAAACTACAGAGGCTGCTTTGGCTAACCTCGAAACTTTTCTGAACCAAAGATGGGCTTGCGAGCAGAATAACACATGCTCAGATGTGCCTAACAATGAAGAAATTGCACGAGAAGTTGTCGCGGAGTACTTTCCTAGCTTTCTTCAATATATCGAACCAGATGCAGGGGATGTGACGCCGACTGTGCCACCCTTATCAGATACTCCGCCTGACACAAATAGTATTCCTGAATTGGCAGAATGGTTATTTGCTTCGCAAGATTGTGTTGCCACAGAAGCGGAATTATTTGATTTGATACAATCCAGATTTGATACGTGGACAGCAAATATCGCCGTCATCAATATTTCTAATCAAGATAATGTTGAGCTAATCAGCAGAACCCCATTTACCTATCAATTAACACAAACACCCCCTTATTGCCCCTAGGTTTTTTTATCCCCCTCATTTGTGTATAAAATGGCGGAAAACCTTTGTGTTTAGCGTTTTAAGGGGGTATATTGTCATGTTGAATTTTAAAGGATAAACCATGACCGACGAAACCGATAACGCAATCCCGCCAAGTGGCGAGCAATTCCCGACAATTTACCTCGAAGACGAGATGAAAAAGTCGTATCTGGATTACGCGATGAGCGTGATTGTCAGCCGCGCCTTGCCGGATGCGCGTGATGGCCTGAAACCCGTTCACCGCCGCATTATGTATGCGATGAAAGAGGGCGGTTATGATTCCACAAAACCTTATAAAAAATCCGCGCGTGTTGTCGGGGATGTGATGGGTAAATATCACCCGCACGGTGACTCCGCCATTTACGATTCCATGGTGCGCATGGCGCAGGATTTTTCCATGTCTGTTCCATTGGTGGACGGGCAGGGGAATTTTGGGTCAATGGATGGCGACCCGCCCGCCGCGATGCGTTATACCGAGGCGCGGTTGGAAAAGGCAGGCGAAGCCCTGTTGATGGATATTGAAAAAGATACTGTTGATTTCGTCCCGAACTATGATGAATCTGTGATGGAGCCATCCGTTATTCCATCGCGTATTCCAAACCTTTTGGTCAATGGAGCGGGGGGGATTGCCGTGGGGATGGCGACAAACATCCCGCCACATAATTTGACAGAGGTTGTTGATGGGTGCGTTGCCTATGTGAACAACCCCGAAATTTCAATCGAGGAATTAAACGACATTATCAAGGGGCCGGACTTCCCGACCGGGGGTCAGATTCTAGGCCGCAGTGGCTTGCGGTCTGCTTATATGACGGGAAATGGGTCTGTGAAAATGCGGGCCAAGACGTCATTCGAAGAAATGAGAAACGGGCGTCAGGCGATTATTGTGCATGAAATCCCATATCAGGTGAATAAGGCGCGATTGATGGAACGCATTGGTGAGCTGTATCGTGAAAAACAAATTGAGGGGATCGCCGACCTGCGTGATGAGTCCGACCGTGATGGCGTGCGGATGGTGATTGAATTGAAAAAAGACGCGCATGGCGAAGTTGTGTTGAACCAACTTTATAAATTTACGCCGCTGCAAACATCCTTTGGGTGTAATATGTTGGCGTTGGATCATGGGCGCCCACGCACATTTACCTTGCGTGATTTTATTCAGGCATTTGTGAAATTCCGTGAAGAGGTTATTACACGCCGCACCATTTTTGATTTGGGTAAGGCACGGGATCGGGCGCATGTTTTGGCCGGTCTTGGCGTTGCCGTTGCCAATATTGACGAGGTGATCGCCTTGATCCGTAATGCTCCTGACGCCGCCACAGCCAAAGAAGGGTTGATGAATAAGAGATGGGTAGCGCACGATGTCGCCCCAATGATTGAATTGATCGACGACCCTGAGTATTTTGTTGATGAGGACGGAACATATCAATTGTCCGAAATCCAGGCCAAGGCGATTTTGGATCTTCGTCTGCATAAATTGACAGGGTTGGAGCGCGATAAAATTGGTGATGAGCTGAAAGAAATCACCGATGAAATTGCCTATCACTTGTCCGTTCTTGCTGACCGCGAGAAATTGTTAGGCGTTTTAGTCGAGGAATTGGAAGAGGTTAAAGAAAAATTTGGTTTTGAGCGTCGCACAGAAATCATTGATGCCGAGTTTGAGGCCGACATGGAATCCCTCATTCAACGCGAGGATATGGTTGTGACAATCACGAACCAGGGGTATGTCAAACGCGTGCCGCTTGATACCTATCGAGCACAACGCCGCGGTGGCAAGGGGCGTAATGCCATGACGACAAAGGACGAAGATTTTGTGTCCGATATGTTTGTGGCCTCGACCCACACGCCGATCT
>CAJXOI010000009.1 GCA_913057885.1 uncultured Micavibrio sp. | reverse complement strand
ATTCATTGTGGTGTCGTCAAATTTGAAATCCCGTATTCCTCATACGCTTCGTTTCATTTTTCCAATCGCAATATGCCTGAAGTGCCAGCTAAGCGGCTTTATTGTATTGGACGCCCTTATCATCAAATAGCTGTTGAAGCTCTCCATTTTCATACATTTCTCGAATAATGTCGCAGCCACCAACAAATTCATTTTTTACGTACAACTGTGGAATAGTAGGCCAATTTGTATAATTTTTAATGCCTTGGCGAATATCCGAATCTTGTAACACATCGATAGAATGGTATGTCACGCCCATCACGCCCAGTATTTGCGCAACAGCGGCGGAAAAACCACATTGCGGAAATACCGGTGTCCCTTTCATAAATAAGACAACGTCGTCAGTCTCTAACTCTTTTTTGATACGGTCAAATACAATATTTTCCATGTTACCTCTTTCTTTTTATTATATTTATTTACGGTGTAACGGTCTGAATTTGCAAGGCATGCAGGTCATTTGCCATTTTTCCGTTGAGAGCGGCATAAACCATTTGATGTTGCTGAACACGGTTTTTGCCAGCAAATCCAGAATAAGTAATACGGGCGGCATAATGTTCGCCATCACCGCGGACATCATGAATTTCAACGGTTGCGCCAGGCAACCCTTCTTGTAATAAAGACTGTAATGTTTCTTGGTCTAGCGCCATAGCAATAATATAACTTATTTTGGGTCATTAACACAAAGGCGATTTTTCTAAAATGACAATGTTCTTGATTTGTTTTTTAAATTACCCACAGGTCGGACAATGTCAATTTTTTTATATGGCAACCATATTTTTTTTGTGCAGCGCAATATTAAATTTTTATCCTTTTTTAATTGATATTATCCTAAGTTTTTATCCTATAATCAAAAATAAAGTTATAAAATTACGAAAAATTAAAAAAATTGATTGAATAGAAGTATTTCTTATAGGAATAATTAGAATATCAAATAGTAGATATTGTTAAAAAAACGAAACAGGGAGAATAACTTCTATTTGATCACAAAAGGCACTGTCTTTCGAGGCGTGCCTTTTCTTTTTTTCAGTTCAATAAAACTTGCAATTTAATTAGCCTATGCCTATATCTCAAGCGGTATGACAGCAAAAAATTCAAAATTGGTTGGTGGTGTCACAAAAACATTATTTTCTTCTCCGGAAGACGATAAGGCCGTTTTGTCATTCACAGATAACAGACGTCAGTCGAGTGACCGACAGGGCGGAATGATATGTGGAAAGGGTATTATCAATAACCGTATTTCTGCCCACCTTATGTCTTGCCTTGAATCCATAGGATTGCCAACGCATTTCCTAAGGTCAATCAATATGCGTGAGCAGCAGGTTAGGCGCCTTGAGGCGATGGACGTTGTGTTTCGCGTCAGAAACGTTGCTGCAGGTGGTTTATCGAAAAGATTGGGGTTGGATGAGGGAACAATCTTGCCAAGACCTATTATCGAATTTTATCGAAAAAGAGGGGCAGGGGATTACAACCTTGTGACCGACGATCATATATTGGCCTTTCAATGGGCAGATGCGTTAGAGCTAGAAGAAATTGTTACGATTGCCTATCGCACGAATGATTACCTTAATGGCTTAATGACGGGTTTAGGTATTCGTTTGGTGGATTTTCAAATGGAGATTGGGCGTCTTTATGGTGATTATGGTGAGCTGTATTTGATGATAATGGACGAATTATCCCCGGATTCCATGCGTTTATGGGATATTAAAACCAATAAGCCATTTATGGGCGATCTTGAATCGTATCAAGAGGTTGCGGCAAGGCTGGGTGTTATTCCACGCGAGGGCTTTAATGAGAAAAAGGCACAAAACTGGGATAATATTGAAAACATATTGGCCAATGACACAACGCGCAAAATTCGTCCGATTATTAAAAAGGGGACGAAAGGTCGACCATAACAATGTTTTTGACGGACGATCCTGTAATTCGCGATCATATTGATTGGCTTTTGACTAATAACTTGGTTTTTCAAAAACATTTTTCAAAAGATTGCAGAATTAATCGCGAGCGTGGCGAAGATGGCATGGCAGGTTTAATCCGCATTATCATTGGTCAACAAGTTTCAACAGCAGCGGCAAAATCACTATGGCAAAAATTTTCAGATAAATTTGATGCTAGCGACCCTCAGGCAATTATATCTGCAGATGATGAAACATTGCGTACATGCGGATTAAGCCGTCAAAAAATCGGTTATGTACGTGGCCTGGCTCAGGCGGTGATTGATAAAGAAATAGATATTCAGTCATGGGCAGATAAGCCCACAGACCAAGTGGTGGCCGAAATTACGGCTTTGAAGGGGTTTGGTCTGTGGTCGGCACAAATGTATTTAATGTTCAATTTGGCGCGGCACGATGTTTGGCCGTATGGCGATTTGGGCATTCAAAATGGCCTGGCACAGTATTTGGGCCAAGAAAACCGCCCGTCAGAAAAAGAAACACTTGCGCATGCGCATCTGTTCAAAGGGCGGGAAACGGCGGCTGCGCTTCTTCTTTGGTCCATCAAAGATGGCGGTATATGACAAAGTCACACCATAAATTGTTCACGCATGATGCGTTCTTCCAACGCATGGTCGGGGTCAAATAATAAGGTGACTTTAACAGAATTTTTCTTACGCACGGTCACTTCGATCACGTCAGGTATCTCTGTGAAATCTGCGGATACGTTAACTGGGCGCTTATAAGGATCAATAACCGTAAATTTAGTAACACTCTGTTGTGGAAGAAGAGCGCCTCTCCATCGCCTAGGCCTAAAAGGGCTGATGGGCGTCAAAGCCAATAGCGGCGCATCAAGAGGTATTATAGGGCCATGGGCTGAGAGGTTATACGCTGTGCTTCCCGCAGGCGTTGCAATCATGACGCCATCTGCCACCAATTTATCTATTCGCTCAATCCCATCCACACTAATGCCGATATGGGCTGTTTGTCTTGTGTGTCGGAATAAGGCAACTTCGTTAAACGCAATGGCCTCATGATCTCTTCCGTCTTTTGTCTTGGCATTCATATTCAAGGCATGAAGTGTGATAGCGTGGGATTTTGGGATGCGTTCCGATAGGCGGACTGAAATTGATTCGTTTAAAAGAAATCCTTCGGATCCTTTATTCACACCGTAAAAGGCACGGCCATGGTGATGCAGCTTGTGCAGGCACTCAAGCAAAAACCCGTCTCCGCCTAAAGGAACAATGACATCGCATTCTTCAACATCATGTTGTCCGTAATGTTTACTCAATCCCTCAAGCGCATCTTGAGCTTCTTCAGTATGGCTAGCGACAAAATGCAGTTTAGTGTTCATTGTAATTATGCGGCGCTTTCTTCTTCACCTTTACCGCCATGGGCAACAGACCAAGCAACGGGATCATCCAAAAATTCACGCACGGATTCTGCGGTTTTGGCATCAAAATAATCAAAATCTTGCGCTGTTTTTAAAATTTCTGGCCATGTGGTGAGGGCGTGAAGATTGATTCCCAATTCTTCCATATTCTTTGTACTGGCCTCGAACACGCCATAATGAAAAACGACAAAGGCATGGTCGACGATGGCTCCCGCTTCGCGCAGGGCATTGACAAAAACTCTTTTTGATCCGCCATCGGTTTGCAAATCTTCGACCAATATCGCGCGATCGCCTTCATTCACGACACCTTCTATTTGGGCCATGCGGCCAAATCCTTTTGGTTTTTTACGGACGTAGGCCATCGGCAGGTTGAGTCGTTCCGATAAAAATGCGGCATAAGGGATACCCGCGGTTTCTCCTCCTGCGCACACGTCAATTTCTTCTGTACCAACCTCTTGTGCCAATAAGCTGGCGGCCATATCCATGAGCACGCCACGAGCGCGCGGAAAGCCAATGAGTTTACGGCAATCAACATAAACAGGGCCTTTACGTCCAGAGGTATAAGTGAAGGGTTCATCGACGTTCACTAGAATAGCTTCGGTTTGAAGTAGGATTTTTGACGCCTCGCGCGTCATTGTTTCTTTGTCGAAAAAAGGGGTGGAAAATGCCATGGCTATCCTTTGTCTCTTATTATTTTATCCCCAAAGTCATAGCATGAAAATTAAAAAGAAAAAACCGTTACTGGCTGACCCACAACACACGGGCCATCCACTCAACCTGTTCGGGGGCGAGATTCATATCTTCGTGTGCGGGGTTCAGGGCCTTTAACTCAACCTTTGATGTTGTTTTCCGCGCTAACTCTTTAACTGTGACCTGACCATCAGATGTTTTGACAACCACACGATCACCGCGGCGGATACCGGATGATGGGGAAACAACAATGATATCACCATCGCGATAAAGGGGTTCCATTGAATCTCCGCTTACTTCCAAGGCATAGGCTGCCTCATCGGTAGGTGAGACACCGGGAAGGTCGACATAGTCCCACCCTTCGCCTTGTGGGTATCCGGCATCGGTAAAATATCCCTCTGCGCCGGCTTGGGCGCAGCCGATCACGGGGATAGCGTTTTTGGCAGGGGCTTTGCGTGGGGAAACTGTATAACTCTCGACATGGACAAAGGCCATAAATTCTCCCATCGTCACGTCGGTGACGGCCAATATTTTGGCTACACTCTCTGTCGATGGCCACCTCGGTTTTCCTTCCGGGCTCATGCGTTTGCTTCTGTTAAAGGCGGTTGGGTCCAGCCCAGCCTTTTTGGCCAAACCGGACGTTGAGTAGCCAGATTTATTCGCCAATTGGTCAATGGCATGCCAAATATCATCATGTGAAAACATAGGACTATTGTCCCACGGGCTCCCCCGCGTGTAAACAGGAATAAAATCCTAAAATAATGATTGACAGCATATACGTTCCATGTTTTATTAGAACAAATATAGAACATAAATAGAACAAAAGAAAGGGAAAAAGATGGCTGATGAGGTGACATTGTTTGATACGGCCGAAGAGGCGTGGTTTTGGTTTATGGCGTCTTATGACGCACGGCAAGACGGTGCAAGGATTCGCGCCAATGAGGGATTATATAAGCGCCCGTGTGAGCCATCGGATATTTTGAAAGTATGCGAACGTTTACGCCGTCATCGCCGCTTGGATATGAATCATTTCCGTGTGTTGCGTCATTATGGTCAACGCATGATTGCCCCTGACCCCACAAGGGTGAAGGAAGTTTTGTCATCCCGTTTATGGGATGAGGCAATGGGTATCCTGACCGAGGTTTTGATAGCCAAGGGCATTGTTTATTCCATGCCATCAGCGCAAATTATCGATTTTCAATCAAGGGCGGAGGTTGCACGCTCATGGTAAATCGTCCGACATTGTCCCCAGAAATTGATTTACAGGCCGATCAGGTCACATGGGTTGTTTTTTCCGATAAAACGGATATTCGCATTCTAAAAATATTGCGCAGGGGGTTTCGTCATTGCTTTATGATTATGCAACAAGACGGACGATGGATATTGGTAGATCCACGGGCGAACAAGACCGATATATGTTTGTTGCCCCATCCGCGCGATTTTAATTTACCTCGATATTATGCCAATCAAGGTATGACGGTTGTTAAAGTCCCCTCTATCAAAACCCCGAATCGAATTTTATCACCGTTTCCCGTGACATGTATTGCAACACTGAAACGCATCATTGGGCTTCATCATATGACGATTTTGACGCCATATCAGCTCTATAAATTTTTACAAAAAACGCACAATAAGAAAGGATCATAATTATGGGATCTTTGTTTACCTACTCCACCCCATCATATCGGCCAATGAGTTATTCTGTCCCTCGGGCCGCGCCATCAAAAATATCAGAACCACCAAAGCAAAGCGGTAAAAGTACGCAGCAAAGTGATGAAGATGTTGCAAAGGTAGAGGATGTTATCCGTCGCACAGCAAGAGGGCGCAATTCGACCATTCAAACATCGTATCGTGGTGTGTTGACTGACCAAAGCACATTAACGCCAAAACGCAAAAACCTGTTGGGAGAATAAGGATGACACAAATACACAATGAAATAATGAGCGGATATGATGCGGCGAAATCACGCCGAAATAGTTGGGAAGCCCTTTGGAAGGAATGTTACCAATATGCGTTGCCACAGCAGGAAAGCTATGACGGTTTTTCCGGTGGGCGCAACAGAACCGCAGATATCTATGACGGCACGGCCATGGACTCTGTCGAGCAATTAGCGGCCAGCCTATTGGGCAATTTAACTCCACCATGGTCTCAATGGTTTGGTTTAACGCCAGGGCCAGATATGCCGAAACAAGATTCAGAGTTACTGGCCCCTGCATTGGAAAAGGCGGCACGATTGCTTCAATCCCATTTGGATAAATCCAATTTTACAACGGAAATGCATCAGGCGTTTTTGGATGTGATCGTTGGCGGAACCGCAATATTATTATTTGAAGAATCCCAGCCGGGTGATTATTCGGCCTTTCGGTTTAAAGCAATTCCATTATCAACAATTGCATTGGAGGAGGGGCGTCGGACAGGGCGACTAGACACTGTTTATCGCGAGGTCAGTATGACATTGCAGGAAATGCAAGATCGATTTGCGGATATTGACTTGCCTTCAAAAGTTATTGAACGAGGTGTCAAGGATTCCAATGCATCCTTTGCTGTATTGGAAACGGTTACACCAAACGGTCTTACTTATGATTATGCTGCGTTTTTAACCGAGGATATGACTGAGCCGTTATTGTTGGCGACTGGTCAATATGCACAATCGCCTTTTATTGCCTTTCGTTGGATGAAGTCCCCAGGTGAAATCTATGGGCGATCCCCCGTTATGAAATCCCTGCCTGATATCAAAACGGCAAACAAGGTCGTGGAATTGATTTTAAAAAACGCCTCTATTGCCGTGAGTGGTGTTTGGCAGGCGGATGACGATGGTGTCATCAATCTTGAAAATATTGAACTGACACCAGGAAGCATTATTCCAAAGGCCGTGGGGTCAAAGGGATTAACCCCGCTTGAGATGCCGTCTAATTTTGATGTTTCCCAAATTGTTTTGGAGGATCTGCGGTCCCGTATACGTCATGCTTTGTTGGTGGATCGTCTGGGCATGATCGGTCAACGCCAAATGACCGCGACCGAGGTTTTGGAAAGATCCGCAGAAATGGCATTGCTATTGGGTGCAACATACGGGCGGCTACAGTCAGAGTTGCTGACCCCGCTTATTCAGCGCGCATACGGAATATTGCGCCGCCGTGGCGAGGTGCCCGACATTGATATTGATGGCCGGTTGGTCACATTGGATTACCGCTCCCCGCTTGCGTTGGGGCAACGACAAAATAATATTCAAAACACACTTTATTGGATCAACTCTGCCCTGGCGATGGGACCCGAGGCGGCAACCGCCGTCAACTTACCTGCCGCAATACGTCATCTTGGACAGGCACTGGGCGTACCCAGTGACCTGATCCGTGAAGAAATAATCTTATCAAACCCTGAAACCATAGAACCAAACCAAGGAGATCAATCATGACCACTCAGGACAAAAACCTACTCAATGAAACTGCGCAAAAACCAGAGGGCGTGCCAGATAAATTCTGGAATGCTGAAACTGGGGAAGTTCGTATTGATGCACTTTTGAAATCATATGCTGAGTTAGAGAAAAAATTGTCGTCATCCATCCCTCAACCCGAAGATGACGAAACACGTGCACGGTTTTTACGTGCGGCTGGTGTTCCTGCCTCGGCCGATGAATATAAGGTATCCGTGCGTGATAATTTGTTTGAACCGGATGCGGATTTGAACAAACGCCTTCATGCCAAAGGGTTTAATGGTGAACAAGTGCAAGAAGTTTATGATTTGGCCGTTGAAAAGATGGTGCCAATGATTATGGAGATGGCCGCCGAATTTCAGGCCGATCGAGAGGTCGAGCGCCTGATGGAGTATTTCGGTGGCCAAGACCAATGGCGCGAGGCCTCACGTCAAATGCTTGTCTTTGGTCAAAAAAATCTGCCGCCTCAAGTTTTAGAGGGTATGAGCTCTTCTTATGAGGGGATTATTGCTCTCTATAAAATGATGCAATCCGAAGAGCCGCAAACACTTGGGGGGCAGACGAAATCCGTTTCGTCAAACGCGGAAAAAGACCTGCATTCCATGATGAATGACCCGAAATATTGGCGCGACAAAGATCCATCCTATATTGCCAAGGTCACGGACGGATTTAAAAACCTGTATGGTGAATAATATCTTTGCTCCCCGTTTTTACGGGGAGTTTACTTTAAGGATCAAAAATGGATGAACAAAAACGACAATCAATTCAATTTGATATTGACCAATTGGAAATACAATTGAAGGAAATTGAATATGAAATTCAATACAAAGAAGATGAGTTAAAATTTGTATCTTCTAAAGTGCGTCCTGCGGGTATAGTTGGAGGGGCAGCCTCAGGCTTATTAGGGTTTTTATCTTTAAGTCCAGCTGGGCGATCTATTAGTGCGATTAAGAATATCGCCCCGGTTGTGGGTATTAAAGGCGCAGATACAGGTAATAGCATATCAGAAACATTTTTAAAAAATTTACAGGTTGAAATAGCATTGCTTAAAAGAGACAGAGAACATATCATAAAGCAGATAAAAGATAGAAAAGATAAATTGAAATGAATGCAAAAAAAAATATCATCAATTTCTTATGTGATAGTTTAGTATTTCTTTTAATTTCTAGTCTTTTGCCCGCATTATTTATGATTTTAATGATAATGACGGGCTATCATCAAACTATTGAACAAGTCACAAATAGTTACGAAATATGGATGATTTTATGGTTCGGGCTTTTCTTCGGGTTTTATTATGTAGAGGTAAAAAAACGTTCAATTATATACAGAATGGTTTTTCTAATTATATTTATAATTATTCCTTTCATGTTGGCATACAAACAGCCAGAAAACTTGCTCATGAATAGTTATTGGATAACGGTTTTACACGGTATTACGCCAATGCCTACAGCCCTTCTTTATTATAAATTTTTTGGGAAAAGGTGTTATGCTTGGATCTGCAATAACTGGCGGTAATATGGGATATAGCTTATCAAGTGAGGCCTTTAAATCTGATGAAATCAAATTATTCAATCTGAAAAAAGAACGTGATAGATTAGAAAATATGATTACCCAAAGAAAAAAAGAACTTAATGAATAAAATAGCGATTATTCTTTGTTATATAGCTTTTACTTTGTGTGTGGGATATCTCATTTATATTTTTGTATCGCACACTAGTATGTTGGAAGCAGCTGATTTCTTAACCATCATGAAAATGGTTAATTTTGGGTTATGGTTTTTGTGGATTAGTTTAGTGGTGCTATATCTTATTTTCTTTAAGGATAAACAGAAATAGAATGTTTAAAAACCATGTCCCTTTATGGCTAATTTACTACACTGCAATAATTTTTGCAGTGATTATGATTTTAGAAATCATCATGTTTGTTTATGAAATAAATGAAAATATATCCCACGAAAATTGGTTTTATATTGGCTTTGATATTGGAACTATAGGGATTGTTGCATTTATTTTATTTTCTACAGTAAAAGCTATCAAGCAACGAAAATGAAAAAGTTTATAATGTGTATATGTGATTGTTTAGTTTATCTAAATAATGCATGTGCTCTCATCACTTTTAATTGCGAGCCTTATTCACAAAATCTATGAATCTAAGCGGACTGTATGATAACCTTTTCAAAAGACTGCATCGCGTTTTGAGGAAGTTGCGTGAATTGCGCCGCAACGGCATGGGCATTTTTACGAACGATGTTGCCTGTAACTTTAATGTCTTCAATGGCTTGACCGACTTTGAATCTGAGGATCATATTAACCGTTTGGCCGGCTTCGTATGGGCGTGTATCACATTCAAACAAAACACCACCTTGTGACCAATCCTGAACGGGATAAGGGTGCCCATCAACATTCACCATGCACACATCCATTGTACGACGCGGGTGGGCACGGCGCTGACCCGCATCATTGTCATTTACGGTTTTTCCATTATAGTATTGGTCAAATTTCATAATTATGGTTATAGCATAAAAATGTCGGCAAAATCAAAGAAAACAATCGGTATTGGAATTTTATCATGGAAAGCGCATGAAACGCTTAAAAAGTCATTGGATAGCTATCCTGAAGATTTGCTCTCGATGTTTGATGAAAGGCTGATTTATTTTTCGGACCTATCCGAAGACGATAAAAAGATCGCCAAGGATTATGACTGGGATTATGTGGGCGGACCAAACCAGGGCATTGCCTCAGGAATGAAAAAACTGGCTCAAAATATGACTACGGATTATGTTTTGCTCCTCCAAAATGACAATCCGCTCTGTGAAAATTCTGATTTCGCCATGCGTTATATTCAAGATACAGTGGCACTATTGGAATCTGGAAAAGCCGATATGGCGCGTATGCGACATCGGTGGCAGGTTGGTGAGGGTTTTGCCGATGTTGCAAAATATTTAAAATATTATGATGTGCAAAATATATCTTCAAATTATATCCCCACAGAGCATGGCAGTCCGTCTATAAAACCCAGCCCCGTAAAAAAGTATGTTCGCCGTATGCTTAAACCTCATAACGCAAAGAGGTTTCAGGGGCGTAGTATTTTTATCGAAGAAAAGCCGGAAGAAATATATCCGGATGTTATAAAGCGTGAGGGGAATTTTTTAATTATCGATAGTAATGCTCTTGATTTTACCGATCAGTGTTTGTTGATTAATCGTCGAAAATGGCTGGATGTTTTCATGGCATATGTTGACGCGCATCCGGCCTCGACACGATCGGCCAATAATTTTCAAGCACCAGAATTATGCATTAATGGACCTTGGTGGCGGAAGGGTGGTTTTAAAATTTTACAAGGGCAGGGTGTTTTTACCCATGCACGGTATGATGGGTCATTCCGTCACAACCACCATACAAAAAAACTTCAAAAAACCGCTTGACATTATAGGAATTATATCCTATAACTTATTCTATCAAGACCACAATTGCGTCCGGACAACGGTCATACCGCCCGGGCGTTTTTTATTTCAAGGCCGTCTATCTGACGACAACCTTCTTGAGAAATTTTCAATTAACATTTTTTAAGGAGACTTACTATGTCGACATCAATCGATACGGCCTTCGTCAAACAATTTGAAAGCGAAGTCCATTCCGCCTATCAACGGATGGGTTCAAAACTACGTAATACTGTGCGCACATCCAATAATGTGAAGGGTGCATCATGCACATTTCAAAAGGTCGGTAAGGGCACGGCCATGACAAAATCATCAGGTGGGATGGTGCCCGTGATGAATTTGGAACACACAGCGATCGAAGTTCAATTGCAGGATTATTATGCTGGTGACTGGCTGGATAAATTGGATGAAATCAAAATCAATCATGATGAGCGTCAGGTCATTGCATCCGCAGGGGCTTATGCTTTGGGTCGTAAAACGGACGAGATGATTATTAACGCATTATCCAATGCAACCGCATCTGTGACGGATAACACAACCGGCATGACAAAGGCAAAGTTGCTTGAGGCTTATGAAATTTTGGGTGCAGCCGAAGTGCCGGATGACGGCCAAAGATTTTGTATTGTTGGCGTTAAACAATGGTCAGAATTGCTGCAAATTGAGGAATTTTCATCTGCGGATTATGTCGGCAATGAAGACCTTCCATGGCAGGGATCACAGGCCAAGAAATTCCTGGGAACAACATTTATGGTGCATAACGGATTGCCAATTGATGGCGGTGATGTGCGCTCATGTTTCTGGTTTCACAAAACGGCGATTGGTCATGCCATTGGTGCCGAGGTCGAAACCGATATCACATGGCACGGGGATCGTGCGGCGCATTTTGTGAATAATGTGATGTCCCAAGGTGCAGGTTTGATCGATGCTGACGGTATCGTCGAAATTCCCTGTGACGAAACCCCATCAGCTTAAGAAAGGAACAT
>CAJXOI010000008.1 GCA_913057885.1 uncultured Micavibrio sp. | reverse complement strand
TGTCTTTAATGTCTCTTGCGCAAAATCGCTATTATCCTCTTCAAGCGATTGAAATATTTCCTGAACCGATAGTTTTGAAAAATGGTTTTTAATTTCATCTAAATATGCCGGCTCTTCAAAATTTGACAAACATTTTGTCGCCAGACCTGCCGCCATCATCATATCCGCATAGAAAACATCACCTGTTAAGGCAATATACATTCCCAGCGCCCCTGCGCGCGCCAAATGATAGGCAATACCAACATCAGGGAAAAACCCGATCATGGTTTCAGGCATGGCAAATTTAATGGTATTGTCTATAACAATATGACGACTGTTCCCAGCAATGCCATAGCCGCCGCCCATAACAAATCCATGACAATGGCTAGTGATTGGTTTTGGGTAATGAAAAATAGCCTTATTCATTTGATATTCATCATAAAAGTAACTGCATGCCGTTTTAAAATCGCTTTTGCCGACGTAATAAATTGCCTTAACATCACCCCCTGCGCAAAATGCGCGATCCCCTGCGCCACTAAAAACAATTTCGGCAATATTATCTTTATCTCTATAATCATTAAGAATTTCTTGAATGCGACATACCTTATCGTGATTCAGCGCATTCAGTGCATCTGGCCTGTTGAGGGTGATATGGACTTGATCGTCTTTTTCAGTTACTTCAATATAAGACATTAGAAAATTATAGATAAGGATCCACCATGGTCAATGACCTCGACATCGCTAAACCAGAAAAAAGATTTCGTCGCCTACGTGCAAATAACACCATGCGTCGACTGGTCATGGAAACACATTTAACAGTTAACGATCTGATTTACCCCATTTTTGTCGAAGAAAACGCCTCTGATCGAGAGGAAATTTCATCCATGCCAGGCGTTTTTCGTGAAACGGAAAAAAGCCTAGGTGACCGTGTCAACGAATGTGCTCAGGCCGGCCTTCCCGCGATTATGGTGTTTGGTGTATCTAAAAATAAAGACCCGATTGGCTCTGATGCCATGCGTAAAGGCGGTTTACTCTATCGTATGATCGACATTGCCAAACAAGCGTCGCCCGAAACATTAGTGATTGCCGATACCTGTTTTTGTGAATATACGGAACACGGTCACTGTGGCCCATTAACAGACGACGGAATGGATGTAGATAACGACCGCACATTGAATTATCTGGCGATGCAGGCAGTAAATGCGGCTGACGCAGGCGCAGATATTGTCGCACCATCAGGCATGATGGATGGCGGGGTTGAGGCCATTCGTTCCGGACTTAATCAGTCCGGTTATGAACACGTGCCCATCATGGCCTATGCCGCAAAATTTGCATCTGGCTTTTATGGCCCATTCCGCGATGCCGCGGGATGTTCACTTGGTGGTTGTCACGGCCCTAAAGACCGCAAAACGTATCAGATGGACCCTGCAAACCGTCTGGAAGCCCTTCGTGAGGTTGAGCAGGATATTATGGAAGGTGCAGACATGGTAATGGTGAAACCCGGCCTGCCATACTTGGACATTGTTCGCGAAGTCAAAGATCGTTTTGAAATGCCGACATTCGCCTATAACGTCAGTGGCGAATACGCCATGTTAAAATATGCCGCCGCTGCAGGCGCAATAGACCATGACACGGCGATGATGGAGGCCTTATTATCTTTTAAACGCGCAGGGGCCGACGGCATTTTGACCTATTCCGCCCTTGATGCAGCAACTATTTTGAATCGTTAAATACTTCATTAACCATCTTGGCGTAGAGTCAAGTTACAGGTACACTTTTATAAAATATAAAATCAAAAAAGTGGGGTTTTGATTCAAGCATGGTAAAAATTATCGGTTTTATACTGGTATTCGTTTGTACAATCGGTGGGTTAATTCTCACATCCGGTTTTCAAAAAGCTATGGGCGTCATTACGGGTGTTATGCTTCCCGCACTTTTAGGGGAATCCGTCATTATTATGGGTTGCGCGATTTCCGCCTTTATCATTGCGAACTCGGTTCACACAATCAAAGCCTCTGGCGCGTACATGAAAAAAATGCTCACGCCCGAGGCCTACACCAAAGAAGATTATATGGAGCTTTTATCCCTGATGTTCGTTATTTTCAAAATGGCGAAAACAAAAGGGTGGTTGGCGCTTGAACAACATATTGAAAACCCTCATGAAAGCGAGCTTTTCAAATCTTTCCCAAACTTTCAAAAAAATCATCGTGCCGAATTATTTTTATGCGATTACCTCAGAATTATCTCTTTGGGAAATGATAATCCTCATGAAATTGAAGCCCTGATGGATGAAGAAATTGAAACTATCAGGACGGAAGAGTTCCACCCTAACCATGCCGTACAAACCATGGCTGATGGTATTCCTGCGCTTGGTATTGTGGCGGCTGTTTTGGGGGTTATTAAAACAATGGCGTCCATTTCGGAACCACCCGAAGTTTTAGGTAAACTGATTGGTGGGGCTCTTGTCGGAACATTCCTCGGGGTGTGGTTGGCCTATACAATCGTTGGGCCGATGGCTGGAGCGATGGGTGCCCGCGCTGAAACTGAGGTCAAATATTTCACCGTGATGAAGGTTTGCATATTGGCGTTCCTTCAGGGGTGTGCGCCGCAAGTTTCCGTTGAATTTGGACGAAAAATTCTCCATCACGAGGTGCAGCCAGGCTTTGCCGAGGTTGAAGAGGCGACAAATAACGCCCCGACATTCACATAGGAAGGGAGAGAGCCGCCAATGGCGAATGCCGATAACGAAGTACCACAGCCGATTATCATCAAAAAGGTGAAAAAAGGCGGCCACGGCCACCATGGCGGTGCCTGGAAGGTGGCGTATGCCGACTTTGTGACGGCGATGATGGCGTTTTTCCTGTTGATGTGGTTGTTGAACGTGACAACCGAAGAACAAAAAAACGCGATTTCAAATTATTTTGACCCAACGCATCCCCGTGTTTCCAGCGAGCTGAGTGGCTCAGGCGGTATTTTAGGCGGGATGACCATGGCACCTGAGGGAGCACAGGTTTCAAATGTCCAGGATATTGCCGTCCCGACCACCCCGACAACACCGCGTTCAGGCATGGCCATGGGAGATCAGCGTGATCAGTTAGGGACATCTGATTACGAGGGCGATACGTTCGACGAGGATATAGACGGCAACAAACCCTCTGACACTGATAAAACTGCGTCAACAGAACAAGAAGGCAATAACCTCTCCCAAGGTATTAACATTTTTGAGGAAGTTTTGGGTGCAGAAATGGATGCGACAACTCTTGATCGTATGATGGAGGATATGGAGGCCGCCGAAATAGAACAACTTGAAGCCGTTGTCGAAGAATTCCAAAATCAGGATTTCGAAGAAATAAAAGAACAGATTTATGAAGAAGTCTCAAAAGCCCCTGAACTTAATGACCTTATGGACAATCTTATGATTGATATTACACCAGAAGGGCTGCGTATTCAAATTATTGACAATGAGGGGCGATCAATGTTCCCGAGCGGTTCTGCCAACATGTTTCCCTTTATGCGCGCTTTGGTTCAAAAAGTTACACAAATCATTATCCCACAAAAAAATCAAATTTCAGTGCGCGGTCATACAGATGGCAAGCCCTATCCTGAAGGATCAACTTATAATAACTGGAACCTATCATCTGATCGGGCGATTGCCTCGCAACGGGTTATGTTGAATAACGGGCTAGACGTTAATCGAATCCAGAATGTTGTAGGAAAAGCCGATCGTGAACATTTGCTGCCCGATGAACCTTTGTCACCCCGAAACCGCCGCATTTCAGTCATCCTGCTGCGTGAAGAGTTGAAAAACGCTGAAGAGATCCGCCAAGCCGCAGCCGATGCCATCCGTGAACGCCAGCAAGAATTAGAGGCGCAACAAGCTGAACAAGAAGCTCTTGAGGAGGATCGCGAGAATATTCCTGAACTGGATAACACCATCGATGAAACACCGGACCCAATTGATACGTTTATGGAGAATAATCTGCCCCTAACCGAAGCTGTAGAAGATTTCTCAGTCCCTGCATCTGATTACGCCCAAGAGGAAGAGGAGATGTCTGATGACCCGATTGGCGATGAAATCCGTAAATTGCGCGAACAACAAGAACGCCAAAATCGTGCCCCTGCCCTTCCTGCACCAGCACGGGCACCAAGTCTTAACGACGGAGATGTGCTGGAGTTTTAGAAGTGCGCCTGAAACCCTTTGGCGTCTTATCATCCATGTCATCATTGATATTGGCAGGCATCGGCGAAAGATGTTGTCTTATTCCAAGCGGCAGGAAAATAATTAACTTGTCACGAACATCGCCCGCACTCAGAGGACACTCAGTATATTCGATTAAGTCCTCCATGGTATGGATACCTTTGTAAACACACGCATTAAAAAGCCTTTCCATTGACGCGATAAAATCATCGCTATCGCTGAAACCTTCCCGATCATAGGCATATCTTAACACTGCTTTGAAGGTTCCTAAGATATCAATTTTGTTACAATCTCCGGCAACCTCTGGGTGATTGTCTAAATCATATTGAACCATTTTCCATGCACATTTCACGGTTGAAATTTTTGCAGGAGATTTCATTGTCTTATCACAGGCGAATGCATAATAAAGCAATTCCGGCACGTCACCGGAATCCTGATAAACCGAATATATATCCTTATATTTCATTTTTACGACAAATATTATTTATTAATTTATAACCTAAATCTTAGGATTATATCAAGATAAAAATAAAGCAAGTCGTAAGTCTGCTGCTTCGCAATAGGATGCAGATGGTTTTAAAACTGATTATTTTTAGGAAAGCCGTTTGGAGGCAATTTCCCTTGTGCGGCGCGACCCATAATCCATGCGGATACGTCTTCGGTGCGCTCACCACTGCCATAACGGAAGGTCAAGCCTTGTTCCAGATTGAATGTTTTAACGTCGCTTAGCGTGCCACCCTTATATTTTTGCAAAATCACACCCTTACCGCGCCCCATTTCCGGCAATTCAGAAAGCGGAAACACCAAAAATTTGCGATTTGTGCCCACAACGGCGATATGGTCATCCCCGTCATTGATAGTGAAGCATACCGCGGCCCTGGCTTTATCGCCAACATTCAGCACCTGCTTCCCACCCTTTGTATGGGCAATGACATCAGCCATCGGTGCAATAAAACCGTGCCCTGTTGTTGCGGCAACAACCATCTTGCGACCTTCGGCATAAATCTTCATGTCGACAATGTTGCAATCATTGGGCAGATCAACCATCAGGCGAATTGGTTCTCCAAACCCGCGTCCTGCGGGTAATTTATCCCCACCAATTGTGTAGAATCGTCCGTTGGACGCAAAAACCAATATTTTATCCGTGGTATAGGCGGGAAAAACAAATTCACCCTTATCACCGTCCTTATATTTTAAATCTTTCGGGTCGACGCCGTGCCCTCTCATCGCGCGAATCCAGCCTTTATGCGAACAGATGACGGTGATGGGTTCTTTTTCAATCATCATATCCTCGGGTACGATTTCTAATGATGGGGCGGACCCGATTTCCGTTCTCCGCGCACCCAAATCAGTGTCTTTGCCGAATGTTTTACGCAAGGCCTGAATTTGTTTTTTAATCGCCGTCCATTGCCGAGCCTCCGACTTAATCAGTTTTTCAAGCTCATCGCGTTCTTTGCACAACTCATCATGCTCTTTGCGGATTTCCATTTCTTCCAATTTATGCAATGACCGCAACCGCATATTCAAAATGGCATCGACCTGAATATCTGTTAGGCCAAAGGCCTTGATCAATTCTTCTTTTGGGTTGTCCTCGAAACGAATAATGCGGATAACTTCATCCAGATTAAGATAAGCAATCAAATACCCGTCTAAAACCTCGATACGGTGATTAACCTTATCCAAGCGGTGGTTTGACCGCCTAACAAGCACTTCCTGACGATGATCCAGAAATGCCTGAAGGATTTCTTTTAAATCCATCACACGGGGCACGCGCCCCCCTTCAAGGACATTCAGATTCATTGAAAAACGCGTTTCAAGATCACTATGGCGATACAATGCCTCCATCAAAATTTCTGGTTCAACATTTCGATTTTTCGGCACTAATACAACACGAATATCTTCGGCCGATTCATCGCGCACATCATCCAGCATCGGAATTTTTTTGGCGTTAATCAAATCGGCAATTTTTTCAATCAATTTCGATTTTTGAACCTGATAGGGAATTTCAGTGACGACAATTTCGTATAGCCCTTGTTTCAATTCTTCCTTATGCCATTTGGCCCGCACACGAAATGCCCCGCGCCCGGTTTGATAGGCCGTAATAATATCATCCCTGTCTTCAACCAATGTTCCGCCCGTCGGGAAATCAGGGCCGCTGATATGATTTTTGACCAAATCTTCAACAGACGGATTACTCTCGATAATATCTTCCATCGCAGAGCATAGCTCGTCCACGTTATGGGGCGGAATATTTGTGGCCATCCCCACAGCAATCCCGCTAGATCCATTGGCCAGCAAGTTTGGAAAGGCAGCAGGAAATACGACAGGTTCCATCGTCTCGCCATCATAGGTAGGGCGGAAATCGACGGCGTTTTCTTCGATCCCCTCCAACATCAATTTTGCAACCTCGGTCAAGCGGGATTCCGTGTATCGCATTGCGGCGGCGTTATCACCATCGATATTCCCGAAATTTCCCTGCCCATCAACTAAAGGATAGCGAACGGCAAAATCTTGTGCCAAGCGCACCAACGCATCATAAACCGATTGATCACCATGTGGGTGAAATTTACCAATCACATCACCGACAACGCGGGCACATTTTTTGGGGCTGAGATTTGGATCAAGCTTGAGCTGATGCATCGCATACAGAATACGTCGATGTACAGGTTTCATCCCATCCCGCGCATCCGGCAAAGATCGCGACGTAATAGTCGACAAAGCATAAGCGAGATATTTCTCGCTTAGAATTTCGTCCATATTACGGGTTTCAATCGAACTCATGCCAATGTTTTAGCGTACAAACCCCTAGAATTACAGCGATTTTTTTGCTTTTTCAACGGAGAAATTCTCGTCCATCTGTACCCGTCCATTAGGCAATTCAGTAAAAGATGATTGCTGTAACAACCGATGCACCAAAAAATACCCGGTCATTTTTAACCCCTTTTCAATGTCATCGTCGGCAAAATCGTTTCCTTGAAGAAATTGCGGAATTTCAATCAGTTTGGGCAAATATGGCGCCGCCTCCTCTGAGCAGACGGCGCGGCCTGTTTTAGGGGATACATGCGTTAAATTGTCTGTTGCCCCCGTCACTGCGCATTTGGACAGGTCAATGCCATAACCCAATTCCTTGAGAAACGCCATTTCCCAGACTATGTATACGGCGGGCCATTCATCCCCTTTCATGGCCTGCAACAACGCCTGCGTTCCGTTATAGAGGGCTGGATGGCTCTCTCGATCCGGCAAAAACATATCAATTAAACCGCACGCCGATTGCACGGCGGTAATTGCCTTTGGTGTGTCCATTATAGAGGTAGCAGTGCCTTCCTCCATCTCCAGATCAAAACGCCCCAATTGCCCCTCGGCCTTCGACGACCACTCAAAGGAAACAATATTCCCCTTTTGCAATAATGATTTTAAGCGCGATGATGATTGTGCTCCGTTGACATACCCGCTACATTTTCCGTGATTTTCAGACAATATATGAACAACCGCCCCACCCTCTCCATGAGGACGCGCAGAAAGTATGATTCCTTGGTCAGAAAAATGATTCATGATAAAAGCTTATAGGATGTCACCCTTAATTCAAAAACCCTTTTATTTTATCCGCCACGGCGAATCAGAGTGGAATGCACTCGACAAATTTGCAGGGGGACAAGTTGATACTATCCTGACAGATAAGGGACGAAACCAAGCCAAAGACGCCGTGCAGATTTTTGAAAATATATCGCCGTCACCCACGCATATTATTCATTCCCCATTATCCCGGGCAAAAGATACAGCCTTGATCCTTAATCAGAATACAAATTTACCAATGATTCAAGAAAGCGATTTAAGAGAAGTTGATGCAGGCATTTGGGCTGGCCTTCCCAATGCCTATGCCAAGGAAAATTGGGCAAATGGGCTGACACCCGATAATGGTGAGAATTTTGAGATGTTTGCCGAACGTATCAAAAACATTATGAACACGATTATATCTAATCCTAAGTATGAGATGCCCTTTATCGCCGCACATGGGCGTATAATCAACGCTTTTGATACAATATACGGATTACCTGTCAGATCATTACAAGTCAGCAATTGCCAAATTTTAAAATTCATGCCTTGTGAAAAATCAAGCCGCCAATATCCTTGGGACGTATACGTTTGCGCAATAAAAAACGGCCAGATCTCTGAAGATTTGGCCGCTTGGTCACAAATATAAAAAATTCTGACTTATCAAGAGCCCCAAGTGCGGACGCGACCGGTATCTACATGGACAAATCCACTGCGTGGATAATATCCGACGCCACCAACACGCAGCGCACGCGCCGTATTACGAACCTTTTTAGTTGACGATCCCGGCACGCGAATATCTGCGGCTTGGCCTTTCATATGATATGAATTGCGTGCCACACCGCCTGAATTGCGGCGCAACATCTTATTTGTTTTGGGTGAACGGTAACCTGATAAAACCTCTACCGCATCGCCACAACGACAATCACGTTGGATACGCGCCAACGTATCAATCAATTCCGGATCGATGGGGTGAATGTCCCCAGTACGGTGGTCACGCAGAACACGGTTAATCTTCCTGAACGAGGCCGGAACGTAATAGCTACCGATTCTATAAACACCGCGGAACGATTCGCCAGTATGGGCGTTCCTTAAAGACACCTCGTGCCCAATTGTTTGTCGTGCGGAAGCGGGTAATATATTCAGAACCCCGCTCCCCGCCAGAGCCAAGCCTGCAATGGTAAAATTGACGAATTTGCGTCTAGTTTTATTAATCAACATATATCCACTCTTATTATTTTTTTATTTTACTATTTTGCCATTAAGAAGTTAAAATTAAATAAAGATTTAGAACTCATCCCCAAGGGATTCAACGGACGTTATAACATCGTTTTTATCTTTTGCAAGCATATCACGATGCACTTCCTCATCCAAACCATAAATGTCATAACCAAGGATCAATTCGCCTTCATCATTTAACCAAGCAGTTTTATAATCAAAATACACTGGAATGGATCGTTTTGCCCCCAAATCAAATGTCTCACCTTTTTCCAGAGTTTCATCAAGTTTTTCAGCTGTCCAGTCAGGATTCTCCGCTAATAAAAACTCAACGATTCTACGCGGATCCTCAACCCTTACACAGCCCGAGCTATAAGCCCTAGACGATCGCCCAAACAAGTATTTTTGATTTGTATCATGCAGATAAATATCGTGTTTGTTATTCATCAAAAAGCGGTAGTCCCCGAGGGGATTTTCGTCCCCCGCCATTTTATAAAAACGCAAAGCTTTAATTTGATTGTCCGTGAGGAAATTCCAATCGACCAACGTCGGGTCGATTGGTGTTGCGTCCTTATCTCGACTGGCATAAATCAAAACGCCTTTTTCGGTTACCCATTCAGGATTTTTTCGCAATTTAGGGATGTAATCCTCTGCTTTAATCGTAGAGGGTAACGTCCAACCGGGGTTCAATCGTACACCCGTCATTATGGTGGAAAAAATATTGGTCTGGCGCTCCTTAGATCCGACAACAACGGGCATTTCAAACACCATGTTACCATCTTCATAAGCGGATAAATGGTACCGAGCAACATCAACATCAATTCGCAAATCAGGTCGGCCTTGCCATTCCGGGCCTGAAAGGCGGTGTAAGTTTAACTCTATTTGTTTTTTTTCGTCTTCCAGTGTCCTGTTAATCAAGGCCAATGTTTGCGGTCCTATAATACCGTCATCTCGCAAATGGTACTGCCTCTGAAAGGCTTTTACTGCCTGCGTTAAATCATTCCCAAATAAAAACAAGTCCGTATTGGTAATATTTTTATGCATAAAGGTGGAAAGCCGATTTCTTAACTTTGGGATATTCTCGTGACGATCCCCTTCCTTGAGGTATTTTTTATCAAACTTTAATGGGGCTTTATCTTGCCACCTTTCATCAGCCATCATCCGTTCAATTAGTTTTAAACGGTATTCCAACGCTTCGATAAGGTCACCCGTATCATCCGCAATGGCAGAAGATATTTGAAAAACACATAGCGATAGTGCCAGTAAAAAAAAAGATAACCGTCGCGGCATAGGGATTAAATATCCCCCTTTTTTACTGATCTGGCGCGCTCGATAGAGCGACGAAAATCAATAGGTTCCGCAATTTGCGGCAAGGCAATTTCTCCAACCCCCATACCGCGCACAGAGACAAAGCCAAAATCCAACATCCGCCCTAAAACACCTTGAGAAACATCCACACCTTCGATTCGATCAACGCTGATTTCTTCGGTATTACGGGTAATCCACCCTGTTTTTAGGGCCAGACGGTCGGATGTAAGGCATATTTCAGTCGTGGCCATAATGATCATTTTTTGTAAAAAGGCCAAAAGGCCGATGACAAAGGCAAAAAATGCCCCTAGCTTAAACCCAATATTCATGCCGCCTAAAACACCAAAAAATCCACCGCGATATTCAACTGCAGCATCCCAATACCCATCACGATCAGGGTCGTAAATAGGCGTGGTTGGCACATATTGTTGCACGGTTTGGAAAACTTCGAAATAATAACCCGCATAAAGAATCCCACTCATTAAAAATATGCCGATTACAATCCACAATGCGGCGTTAAAGGTATACCACCAGTGGAATTCCCCAACGCGGATAATTTCTTCATTTGGGTTTAATGATTGTTGAATATAAAGCATAAAATCAGTCTCCTAAACAAATTCCCAATGATCGTGCGGTGTGAACCAAAGTGCCGTCCACATCTACATCTTGGTATGTTGCAATGGCGTCTTCGATGGCAACATCAATCACCTGACGGTTTTGCCATGCCACCATGCGCCCGAATTTACCTTCCTTGATGAGATCCACCGCTCGAACGCCAAAGGCAGATGCAATCATCCTGTCATTATACGTTGGCGGTGCACCGCGTTGAATATGCCCCAAAACTGTCACCCGTGTTTCAGATCCTGTCACCTTGGCAATTTTTTCGCCCAAATAATCGCCAATTCCGCCCAACCGCTTTTGCCCGTCGGCAAATGTTTTTTGCAGCGGCTGGCCGTGCTCATCCTTTACCGCCTCGGACACAATCACGAGGGCAAAGTTGCGCCCACCCTTTTTCACACGGTCAATTTTCTCGGCAATCGATTCCAACGTGTATGGAATTTCAGGAATCAAGATCACATCTGCACCGCCCGATATTCCGGCCGTCAGGGCAATATGCCCCGCGTCACGTCCCATAACCTCAAGAATCATAACACGGTCATGCGATGCCGCTGTGGGTTGCAATCTGTCTAATGCCTCTGTTGCAACGGTTACCGCCGTATCAAACCCGACGGATGTTTCCGTGCATCCCAAATCATTATCAATGGTTTTGGGCACGCCCACCATATTGAACCCGCCGCGTTCCGCCAATTGTTTTAAAATGGCAAATGATCCATCGCCACCGATTCCGATAATGGCATCCAGACCAAGCAATTCGATCCCGCGTAAAATATCACCGCTTACATCTTTTGTTGTGCCGTCTTCGGAAGGGAAAGAAAATGGGTTTCCTTTATTCATCGTCCCCAGAATCGTGCCGCCCTGTCGCAACACTGTACCATCAAACTCCGACGCGGACAGCTTACGCACCTTAGGCGGGTCGTACATTAGGCCGTGAGTCCCGTTTAACAAACCATAAGTTTCCCACCCCAATTGATCGGCATAATGCGTAACCGCCCGAATAACAGCATTTAAACCTGCACAATCACCACCACTGGTTAAAATTCCAATTTTTTTCAACATTTCTCTATGATAAGCGTCAAGCCTGACTAAGTCGA
>CAJXOI010000007.1 GCA_913057885.1 uncultured Micavibrio sp. | reverse complement strand
GTCAACCTCATTCAAATCATGAATCCACGTTTCCGCTTGATCTAGGGTGAGACCTGTTGCTAGTTGATAACCCAACATCATGGCGGGCCCTGTCAAGCTGTCACGCTCATACACAGACTCGTCAATCAGTTTCGAGACTGCCTGCTGAACGTCTTCATCGGTGATACCTTCGCCTTCGATCAATGACGTTAAAACCCCCTCGACCATATCTGGCAACTGTGCGACATCAATATTATCTTTGGGCGTCACACCAATGGAAACAGTAGTATCATCAACGTTGATCCCGCCGTAATAAAAAGATGTTGTGGATGCAACTTGATCTTCGATTACAAAACGCTCGTATAATTTCCCAGTATTGCCTCCAATGATCTCGGCCGCAATAGTCAACGCCATCGCATCGTTGTAATTCTGACCAATAGATGGAACGCGGTACAATTTCCGCCATAGCGTTTGTTTCGCGTTGCTGTGTTCATGATGAATATTAACTGTACCATAAATCTCTGGCACTGATGGCCATTCAGACCGCATTGCGGCTCCACCATTATCAATTTTACCGTAAATATTCGCCGCCATTTCAAAAACATCTTTGGCATCAACGTCTCCACTCACAACCAAGATTGCGTTTTGCGGCGCGTAATACTTTTTATAAAAATCGCGTGCCGATTGAGGGGTCAGTAATTGTAATTCCTGATCCCATCCGATAATTGGACGACCGTATGGATGGTTTGTAAATAAGGCCGCGCGCATCGCCTCGGATAATTGCGCAGAGGGATTTGAATCCGTTCTTTGCCGTCTTTCTTGAATGATCACATCCCTCTCGGTCAATGCCTCTTCATCCGTAAAGATTAGGTGTTGCATGCGATCTGCTTCCATCAACATGACATTTTGCAACTTGTCTTTCGGAACCGTTTGGAAATAGGCCGTAAAATCCCATGAGGTAAAGGCATTGTCGTTTCCGCCCCACGATTTAACCTTTTGGGAAAAGTCGCCGTCAGGAACAAGTTTCGATCCTTTAAACATCAGATGTTCCAGATAATGGGCAAGGCCGCTGTGTCCTATTGCCTCATCCGCGGCACCAACGCGATACCATACCATATGCGTTACGGCCGGTGTTCGCGGATTTTCAACCACGACGACCTGCATTGCATTAGGCAAGGTAATAGATTTAGCATCATAGATTTTTTGCGGCGTTGATTCGGCTTCCTGCGCCTGCGTCGATGTACTCAACATAAAGAATCCTAACATGAATAATAAAAGATATCTCATGAGGACCAAGATAACGCGTTATAGAGAAAAGGCCAATGGCTATTAAGGCGCTTCGATCTCTTCATTGCGTTTTTTGGTGGCTATCACGCCCTCTTGTTTCAGGCGCTCAAATTCCTCATTCGGGTTGATCGGGTCACCTTCCGCGTCTTGGCGACTTTTAAGAAACAATAACCTCTCAGCGGTTGTGCGGTTATCTGTTGTTCCTTCGGCATCTATGACGGCACGAATATTCGGATCTGCGTTATCTGCACCCAATCTTCCCAGAAACCCCTCTGCATCCTCTTTCGTGGAGACATTATCACCTTGCATATCACTGATCCCGAAAATTGTTTGGCGGGCCTGGTCCGTTGTTGAGATTTCCATTGGGCGCTCTGCACCTGGGCGTGGCGGGCGTAGTGCATAATCAGGCGGGACGGATAATGGCGCGCGCGTCACAACCGCAAATTCATCAGGCGGCGTATTCACAAGACCAAGGCTTTCCTTAGTACCCTCGCTACACGCTCCCAGAACAAAAACGCATGATGTCATCAACAATATTTTTTTCATGTCTTATCCTTCTTGTCCCAAAATAAACCATGAAGCAATAACAAAGCAACCCCAATAACAATCGCGCTGTCCGCAATGTTAAAGGCCGGCCATCGGTAAAAGCCTAAATCAACATCAAAAAAATCTGCCACCGCACCAAAACGGAACCGATCTATCAAATTTCCTATCGCGCCGCCAATGATGGCGCCTAACGCCAACCCTTCCATGATAGATTCTGATTTAACCAACCACCATGCTAAAAAAATGCATAAACCAACTGTCAAAGCCACCAATGGCCAAACACCGGCATTTTGTAACAATCCAAATGATACCCCGGGATTCCAGACCATCGTCAGGTTAAAATTGGGCAAAACATTGACGGACACACCTGATGTAATACGCTCGGGCGCATTCATAACCCAATCGACAAGACCAACAGAATTTTTCCCCGTCAATGGGCGCAAATAGGTCTCGGTAATCCACCATTTCGTTAATTGGTCAATCATGACAATATCAAAGATAAAGCCAAAGCCAAGGAGCTGGGGTAAACGATTCATTTTTTTCGTCCTAAAATATTGTCATTCCCCGACTTGTTCGGGGAATCTTGTTGCTGTTATGTAATATCGTCCCATAAATCTCTCCATTTAGGGTTATGTTCTTCTATCAAATTTATCTTCCATTGACGATTATATTTCTTCAACCTTTTTTCATGCTTAATTGCATTTTCAGGATCAGTGAATTCTAAGAAATAAACCAATCGTCGAATATTATATTTCGATGTATGCCCCTTGGTATTTGAGTTTCTATGTTGGTAGATACGTTTTATTAAATCAGATGTAACACCAATATATATCGCGCCATCTTTTGTGCTGGCTAACATATAAACCCAATATTGTTTATTCATATTAAAAGCCTAGAAGATTCCCCGAACAAGTCGGGGAATGACCTTCTCTTTTTTTATAGTTAGGCCGCCTTTCGTTGTTGCAAATACCACCGCACGGCGTCGGCATCACGCGGGGTTAAATTCGGAAATTCATTGTCCGTTCCAACCTCGGGCAAAATTTTCCAACATCGTTCGCACTTATTTCCCTCGGCCTTTGTAAATTCAACCGTGATGTCATTCCCTGTTTTTACAGTGGCTTGGGATGTGATGCAAACCTCTGCCCAATCAATGTCAGAGAGTTCTTCTGCCATTTTGGACGGTAAAGTAATAATGGGATGAACCTCGAGGGAAGACCCGATTGTTTTATCCGCGCGTTTGGGTTCAATCACGGCCAACACCTTTTCACGGATATCACGCACACCAAACCATTTTCCAGCCAAGCTATCGTTTTTCCACGCCTCTGGCACATTCGGGAATTGACGCAAATGAACAGAGTCTTCGTCACCAAACACGCCTTCGGGACGGTGGCTCCATGCCTCTTCACACGTAAAGGACAAAATCGGTGCCAGCCAAGTGACCAGACATTTATAAATTTCCGCCATCACCGTACGGCAAGCACGGCGTTCAAACAGATCAGGGCGATCGCAATAGAGGCGGTCTTTGCGAATATCGAAATAAAAGGCCGACAAGTTTTGGTTGCAAAAATCATAAAGTGATTTTGCCATCGTGTCGTAATCATAATCTTCAATCGCGGTTTGAATTTTCGCATTCATTTCATACAGTTGATGGAGAACCAATTGTTCCAACTCTGGCAATTTGGAAACATCCTTCAAGTCCACCGCTTCGGATTGTGTATAGCCATCCAATGCACCAAGAAGAAACCGGAATGTATTACGGATACGGCGATACATGTCCGACGTCCCCTTGAGGATTTCATCACCAATGCGGTGATCATTTTCGTAATCGCATGTGACCATCCACAGGCGCAAAATATCCGCCCCAAATTGGTCGATAATATCTTGCGGAGCAATCGTATTGCCGATGGATTTCGACATTTTCATCCCGTCCTTATCCAACGTAAACCCGTGCGTCAAAACCGCCTTGTAAGGGGCATATCCCCGTGTTCCGCAACTTTCCAATAATGAAGAATGGAACCATCCACGATGCTGGTCGGAGCCCTCAAGGTATAAATCCGCAGGCGACGGGATACCCCAATCGCCATTTTCCAAAACGAAGCTGTGCGTTGATCCACTTTCAAACCACACATCGACGATGTCAAAAATCTGGTCAAAATCATCAGCATTATAATCATCGCCCAAGAAATCGGACGCGGGGCGTGACCACCATGCATCGCATCCCTCAGTCGCAAAGATATCGGCAATGCGTTTATTCACGGCCTCGTCACGCAAAATATCATCTGTTCCCTTTTTTACAAAAATGGCAATCGGCACGCCCCATGCGCGTTGGCGGGAAATATTCCAATCCGGGCGGTTTTCAACCATCGACCGAATACGATTTTCACCACGCGCAGGAACCCATCTTGTATCAGATATCGCCTTCAACGCCTTATCGCGAAGATCATTTGTTTTCATGGAAATAAACCATTGCGGAATGGCACGGTAAATGATCGGCGCCTTTGACCGCCAGCTATGCGGATAATCGTGGCGTTGCGACCCTTTGGCCAATAATTTTCCCGCGTCTTTCATCGCACTGAGCGGGGCAAAGTTCCCGTCAGAAAATTTACCATCCTTATCAATAATCGCCATACCGCCAAATAAAGGCACATGATCACGAAATGTCCCGTCATCCGCAACGTTATCGGTAATTTCAATTTTATCGGCGTCATCCTTATCGGCGTTATAGGCCATGACAAGGTCATAGTCTTCCTCACCATGCGCCGCGGCGATATGGACAATCCCTGTCCCCGCATCATCGGTCACATACGGCGCGGCGAGGATAGGCACTTTATGGTCGTATCCCTGCTCCGCCAACGGGTGTGCGCAAATTGTTCCAACTATGTCGGAGCCTTTCAATGTGGCTAACTCACGAAAATAATGTACTCCAGTTTTTTGTTTGATCTCTTCCAATCGATTTTTTGCAAAAACAAGCTTATCGCCTATTTTCACACTCATTCTTTCCAAATCACCATCTATAGTAGAGACTTCAAAAACACCATAATCCAAATCTTTATTCACGGCCATGGCGCGGTTGGATGGCAATGTCCATGGTGTTGTGGTCCAAATGACACAATCAGCGCCTTTTAATTCCTCGCACGAAGTTTCAACAACAGGGAAACGGACCCAAACAGTGACGGATTTATGCTCCTTATATTCCACTTCGGCCTCGGCCAATGCCGTTTCCTCAACGGGGGACCACATCACCGTTTTCACCCCACGATACAGCCCGCCATTCATCACAAATTTATGAATTTCGGATGAAATAATGCTTTCGGCTTTATGCGTCATGGTCAAATAGGGTTTTTCCCAATCACCAATCACACCAAGCCGTTGAAATTCTTGGGATTGAACATCAACCCAATGTTGGGCGAAATCGCGGCATTCCTTGCGGAATTCGATAACATCCACGGTGTCCTTATCCAATCCCTTGGCGCGGTATTGTTCCTCGATCTTCCATTCAATCGGCAAACCATGGCAATCCCACCCGGGGACATAATGCGCGTTATATCCCTGCATCTGTTTTGATTTATTGGTGATGTCCTTCAGAATTTTATTGACCGCATGGCCAATATGGATATTCCCGTTGGCATAGGGCGGACCGTCATGCAGCGTCCACCGCGGCAGATCAGATGATTGCGCACGCAATTTATCAAAGAGTTTTATATCATTCCATTTGGCCAAAATCTCCGGCTCTTTTTGCGGCAGGCCGCCCCGCATGGGGAAATCGGTTTTGGGTAAAAAGACAGTATCCTTGTAAAAGTCAGCGTTATAGTCAGTCATAATAGATTATTTATCCTTTGAAATTCAAAGAATATTTATGAACGGGGAAGCGTGTGAAATCAAGCAGACATTCGCGGACTTAAAAAATTATAACGCCTAAGCAATTCGTTCCTTTGCCCCACAACAATTTCTTTTCCAGTCTGCCTTATTGAAATTCCATTATCTCTCAGATTATTAACAATGACTTGTGTTCTGTCGACCAACGTGTCGTCCCCCCAAAAGGATCCTATTAAAATTTCGGCCAACTTATCTCTATTTGCATTGTTGCCCCAATCGCTAGCCTCTTGGAATGTTGTTCCTTCGGGAAATTGATCCCATGTCACATCTATTGGAACCGCAGTTAATCTGTGTTGTGGGTTGGGCATTAAGTGAGTTAATTGAAAATGCCACACGCTATCCCCGTTTGGATAAATAGCCTCACCAGCGGCTAAAGAGAATTGTGTGTCATAGTTCTGACGGCAATAGGACAGTGTCGCAAGTGTCCCCACCAAACATTGGCCATAGGATGGATGGCTTTCACCCGGAATATAACCATCTTTACATCCTGGCCAAATCGCGGCTTCATCCCAAGATCGTGACAAAGCTGTTTTAAATTTTTGTGGAAGTTCGTGACCATTTAACATTTTCATCTCCTTTTTAAAAAAATACATAAGCACATATTTATTTTTCATACAATATGTTTGCTATTCCTTAGTCTTAAAATCAAGGATTAGTTAGTTCCATCACACTGTATGGCGGCAGCATGTTTTTTATATCTTTTTTTATTTGCTCAATATCCTTGAAAACCATCATTGCCTGTTCGTCATCACCATTGGATAATGCCTGGGTGGCAACCTCGACAGTTGCAATCAATTCTTCTACATAAGGCAGTGCATAGCCCTTGTCACACGGAATATCATATCGCTTATTCCGATCCCATAGCGTGATTTGGTCGATATGGTTGTTATAGGGATTGCCGTCCCAGGCATCCTTTATATCAAAGCGAACATGGTTTGCATCATCCCCAATTTCGAAAATGGCGTGACGGGCAAAATATAAATTTCTTATCATAAGTCCCCATCCTATAGGATGTCCCCTGGAAACACATTTCGCAGTATGGGAGGTGTTATCCAAAACAAGATCAGGAACCCCCAATCTTTCCAGGAAATAGTCAAGCTGATAGTCTCTGGTATCCGGATAATCACTTGTTGAGTCAACGCAATCCCCATCACCAAATGAGAATGTTAAAGGGCTTCTTCTTGCAAATGCATTTCTCAAATCAATGCCGTTCACCCTGATATTCACATCAGCCTTCCACCCGGAACAGTCGGAGTAATCAGCATATAAAAAATCATCGGGTGCATGTAATAATGGACGCAACATTTTTGAAATATGCAAATATTTCAGCGTGATTGCAAGATTTTTCTCGCGATCTCACAATCTTTGGCCATTTGGGATTTAAGGTCATCCAGATTATCAAATTTCATCTCATCGCGGATTTTTTGCACAGGTTTGATTTTTAAAACCTTGTCGTACAAATCATCATCGAAGTCAAAAATAAAGGTTTCGACCATCGGCATGGCGGTTTCAAACATCGGACGGATACCGATATTGGCCGCGCCATGATGCCATGTGTCATCCCCCTCGATCTGAACCTTTACCGCGTAAATCCCGTGTGCCGGGACCAATGTTTCACCAAAATGCATATTGGCGGTGGGATACCCCAACTCCCGCCCGCGTTTGTCACCATGAACAACGGTGGATTGAATATACCATTCCCACCCCAACAGGGCGTTTGCTTGTTCAATTTCCGCCAATTTAAAATGTGCCCGAATACGCGTGGACGAGACAATTTCACCACCAATCTCAATCAAATCTGCGGAAACGGTTTCAAATTCAGGGCGATCCACAAGCGTTTGTAAATTCCCCGATCGCTTATACCCGAAATGAAAATCCCGCCCCACAATCACAATGGCGGCGTTCAAACGGTCGATCAAGATACTGTCGATAAACGCCTCGGCCGATTGATGTTGAAAATCTGTTGTAAAATCCAAAACTTCAAACCGATCGGGTTTGATCAATGTTTCAAATAAATCTGCCTTCACCGCATCAGGTGATAATCGAAACGGCGCGATGTTCGGTTGAAAAACCTGCCGCGGATGCGGTGAAAATGTCAAGGCGCAAAAGTCGTATCCGTGTTTATCGGCAAGCATTCTTGCATGACGCAAAACATCCTGATGCCCCAGATGCACCCCGTCAAAATTTCCAATCGCAATAACGGATTTTTTCATGTTGCGGCGTATCTTACAGCAACAAATCAGATTGACAATGATCTTGGGTGTTTTGCTCTGGTAACAGGCATTTTTTGTTCAAAAGGTTGAATATAAAAATCATGGTTTTGTTGGCCATGCCTTTTCATGGATGGAACTGCTTGTAAAACCATTTGACGAATATCATATGCTGCAAAAACTTGGCGTAAATCTCTTTCCATAGTCTCCATAGCTTCAATCTTTTCAGTAAGGGCATAGCCAGCAAGCACGCTATCCATAAGCATCAATCGTTTTTCAAAATTTGATTTCAGGCGATTAAAAAAATCATCCACGTCATCTTCAAGCGCATTATGATGCAAGTAGGTGTCTACATCAGACATAAAACAATAATGAAAATCACGCTCATCAATCATATCCTCATAATAAGAGAACCATTTCTCAATCAAAGCATCACTCTGATCGCCAAACATATATGATGCGGCGTTACGGATCTCTTCGCCTTCAAAATTGACAAACCTCTGAAGGGTATCGACCGTTTTTTCCGTTCTTTCCAATTGCTGGTGTAAATCCCCGGTAACGGCATCGATATACTCACTAGGTGACATCATCGTTGCAAAAAATGGATTTCCATCATTGATGAAGAGCGTGCGAAGTACAGCCGCCTTATGTTGGTGTTTGACGGATTGCCCACTCGCAATTTCCTCATAATAATCCGTTAAGCCATAGTAAGATTCATTATCGTCGGCTTGCTCGAACAGAGCATTGACCAAATCCTCGTGCAAATCTCCATATTCCATGTGATAACTTGCGGGATTCTGATACGCATCAAGAAGCAAAGCCATATATTCAGGATCAACAATGTCATGAGGATCGTAAAGTTCAATTGGATGGAGACGCAAATTGCGACAAAGGTTTTTAAGGGCAATAAAGGGGGTTGGCCTGTAGCCTGATTCCATATCCATATAATCCAAAACTGGTACGTTCATGTACCCAGCCATGGTTTCAAAATCCAATTCATGATATTCTCGCCAGACCAACAAGACAGACTCTCCGTTTTCAATTCTCTCTTGTGGTGCCGTCCGAGAAATGTTTGTTGAAGCACCACGAAAAGGATAAAGTGCAGCCTTACCTTCATATTTTTTTTTAATGCTCTGATGAAACATCATTTCACCAAATGTCATAGGCCCCAAAGCCACAGCGCGAGAACAAGGTTTTTCAATTTTTTTATCCATTAGCTAGCCTCTTTGCACTGTGTGCCATCACGTAACCCTCATGACGCAATTCAGCCTGATATGCAGCGATCATTTGCTTGTAATTATCAGATTTTCGCCATGTGTAAAAAACATCAAGCTGTTGTTCTAACCGCGACAATTGCCCTTCAAGTTCTGCCGCACGCTCGACACGCGCTATGTGAATATTCGATCTATTAACCCTATCATCTCTATCCAGGGACGCAATGTCTTTTAGGACATTCATGCCAAAGGCATATGTGACCTGTTGTTTAGGTTTTAGCTTTTTAAACTTTGCGACATGGGCCTGGAGCCAGAGGCTTTCCCTCTCTAGCAGCTCCAACGACTTTGGCGAGGCGTTATCGCCCTTCATTTTGACATCCTCAACCACAGCGGCAGCGTTTTGCGCGCGTTTTTTAAATTTGGCTGATTGTGCATATGACTGTGTCGTCACTCTCTCAACAAAGCTTTTTTGTGGAACATGAACCGTTTTTGTGACGCGCTTTTTTTTTGCATGTTTTGCCAACCACTTTCTTGAAGATTGAGCGTCTATTTCGGCCTTATGTTTTTTTTCACCCAAATCAATCAACTGTGAATGATAGGACTGTATAAGCTCCTGTATTGCTTGTTCAATATTTTTTGCGGGTTTTTGAAATCTTTTTTCACCTAAAGACAATTCCATCATGTGTAATACCGCATCAATGATAAAGTCTTGATGCTTGGTATCACCAAAAACCCCACGCTTTTTTCTCTCATTCGCAATACGGTATAGACCTACCAACCGCTTCACACCCGAAGGGCAGAAAACTTCGCTTTTGTTCGTAGAATTGGTAGCGCCAAGCATCAAAAGTGATAAGCTCGCTGAACTCAAATCTATCTCCCTGTTTTTATTTTATATTTACCCTTTCATTGTTATGAAAACACAGTTTGAAATGCAAGAATAAATATCTTTTACAATTAATTTCGCAATAATATTACCAAAAGCAAACAATATTTTTAAAATTCATCATTGTTATTCACTGAAAAAATCAACCTGCCACTGCATATCACTCTCGGGCAAAGAATATTGATCGCCGTTTTTGGGATAAATCAGCTCACGCGGCTGTATTTTCGCGATTGTTTTCTGAATTTCAAGTGCTGTGCGCATTTTAAATCCTGCTTTCCAAACAATAGAGACTGCGGCCTTGGCAGACCCTGTATCAATCATTTTTTTGACAATTGGTATTTTAATCCCTGATTGCAAAGACAGTGCGGCATAGACAAACTCATACTCACGTAACGCCAAAGCATCCTTAATGGCATCATCATCCAATTCCCCGCGTTTAGAGAGGAGTTTTACTTTTTCAATTGGCGTAATTTTCTTACCCTGATCGTCAACCAGAAAACTCATCCGTCTGGATACCGTATCCATCAATTCATTCCGCACTTCATCTTCCAGGTCAGTTCGCTCGAAAATCAGTTTTTGGATGGAGCTGTCAACAAATTTTATAATTTCTCGGATCACACGCCCAGGCAAGTGCGATTGAAGCGCCAGAGGCTTGTGCCATTCTGGTTTTTCAGGAGCCAATCGCAGAATTTCATCGATGGCCTCTTCCGGGATATCGGCGGTTTCATTTTTAATTAGAACCGTGCCGGCATTTGTATTTTCAGTATCAACAACCGCCTGAGAGACCCCTTGAGAAATATCTTTACGGCTGGCAATTGCGGTAATAACCCACTCAGCCGGATGGTGATTAAGAATCTCAATCAGAACATCATCAGGCACCGCAGAACATAATTTTAAAATGGGCTCAGACACCTGCCGCTCTAAATCTCTAGCCAGTTGCGATGCCACATCCGGTGGTGCATATAATTCATCTTTCAGCGCTGTAGAGAGTGCCAGGCGCACGCGCAACACCTCGTCCAAAGCCATAATGCCCAAAGCCTGCGCCGCAAAGGCATAAAGATGCGCATATTGATCTTGTGATAAATCTGGCAACAACGCTGTTAGTCGTTTTATAAGGGCAATTTTCACCTCTTCATCGTCATCTTTAGCCAACGCTTCACTGACCTGCATGGGAGTAGACGGGTTTTTTGCGATGGCCTGGCGGACGCCCTTATCCTCGTCCGTGGCCAAATAATATAAGATTTCCTGATGTGTCTGAGGATTTCGCGCAAGACTCAAGCGATCTTTTGATGATTTTGATCGCGCTTTTTCCCTCTCTGCTTTATATCGAACAGGGTCACGCTCTTGCTTTTGCAAGGAGATGTTTTTTTTACTACCCAATAGTTTAGATAAAAAGCCCATTGTTATACGCTATCAAGATTATCTTTCGATGTCCTTAACAAATATGCCTCACCCTGCATTTCCAACAGGCGCGATATTGTCCTTTCAAATTCAAAGGTATGGTGTTTCCCTTGATATAACTCCCGCGGTGAAACCTCGGCATTGACGACAAGTTTAATGCCCGCATCATATAATGTATCGATCAATAATATAAATCTTTTGGCCTCGTTCCGGCGATCATATCCCATGCGCGGCACATGATTTAAGAAGATAGTATGATAGGCTTCGCATAGCGTTTTATAATCGGCCGCGGCACGGGGTTTTTCACACATCTCTGTAAAATCCGTCCATGCAATACCGTCCAATGCCATCTCAATTGGAAGCGTACGACCTTTGACTTTCAAGGTATCAGACGGTGCTTTTTTGCCGTTTACTAACTTGTCGAAGAGGTGACGCATATCAGCCTCGCGCTCAATAAAATAAGTACCCTCATCATTTAATGCCTGTTTCCGGTAATCCGTATCAGACTTCAAATAAACAATATCCATAGACTTTTTTACTAAGGGAATAAAGGGTTCAAATCGCGCACGTTGCAAACCATCTTTATATAAATCATCGGGGG
>CAJXOI010000006.1 GCA_913057885.1 uncultured Micavibrio sp. | reverse complement strand
TGCATGACGTCCAGAACACTGTGAGCTTGCCCTGTACCAAGGTTGTAAATAGTGTGATCTTTTTGTTTAAGGGCCGTGACATGACCCTTTGCAAGGTCAACAACATGAATATAGTCACGTAATCCGGTTCCGTCTGGGGTGTCATAATCATTGCCAAAAACCGTGACCTTATCTAATTCACCGGACGCAACTTTTGCGACATAGGGCATCAGGTTATTTGGAATATCTTTTGGATCTTCACCGATCAGGCCGCTTTCATGCGCTCCGACCGGGTTAAAATATCTCAGGACACAAATTGACCAATCATTATCTGCTTGATACAGATCTTCCAATAACACTTCGCCAATGTATTTTGTTCGGCCATAGGGGTTAACAACTTGCCCAATTGGCATGTCTTCAGTGAGGGGAGAAGGATTTCTATCGCCATAGACAGTGGCGGAGGAGCTGTAGACAATATGTTTGACGTTATGGTGATTCATAACATCCAATAAAATTCGTGTGCCATTCACGTTTACATCATAATAATCCAAAGGTTTTCTGACTGACTCTCCAACGGATTTGAGAGCGGCCAAATGAATCACGGATTGCGGGTTTTCTCTCTTAAAAACACTGTTTATAAAATCGTGGTCACGAATATCACCTTCGTAAAACGTGATATCGATATTTGTAATATCCCTCAGACGACCATGAACGGATCGTTTGCTGTTGCATAAATTGTCAATAATTACGGGGATGTATCCCATATTTACCAATTCCACACATACATGAGAACCGATATAACCAAGCCCGCCTGTCAAAATAATTTTTTGCATTGCGCATTAGTGTACGCAGTTTTTGATTTGGGACAAGCGCGATAAGTTTCGTTTTTTAGAGGAAAAGCTCTGTTCACGCACTGTGGAACGCATTAAAGTGAGTCTCATGAGAATACTTGTTACAGGGGCTGCAGGGTTTATTGGGTTTCATACGGCGCAAAAATTATTGGATCGCGGCGACACTGTTATCGGTATCGATAACCTGAATGATTATTATGATCCTGCTTTGAAACAGGCGCGTCTCGATCAACTGATCAGGAGAGAGGGCTTTCACTTTTATAAGGAAGATTTAGCCAGTCCGGATATTGTGGCCAGAGTTTTCAATGATGAAAAACCAGACATCGTTGTGCACTTGGCGGCGCAACCAGGCGTGAGATACTCTCTGGAAAATCCGCATGCTTATATCCAATCTAATATTGTGGGACATTTGAACGTTTTAGAAGGGTGTCGCCATTCCGATTCAGTTCAAAAATTGGTCTATGCATCATCGTCATCGGTTTATGGCGGGAATACGAAACAACCATTCTCAGTAGACGACCCAGTTGATCATCCTGTGTCGTTATATGCGGCGACAAAAAAATCAGATGAATTGATGAGTCACTGTTACGCCCACCTTTATGGCATCAAGGCAGTTGGGCTCAGGTTTTTTACGGTGTATGGCCCATGGGGGCGCCCCGATATGGCAACGGATCTTTTTATCGGCGCGATTAGTCGAGGACAGCCGATCAAAGTATTTAATAATGGTGATATGCGCCGAGATTTTACCTATATTGACGACGTCGTTTCGGGAATATTCGGGGCAATGGACTTTGACATGAAACCTGATGATTACGGCGTCAATCATGCCGTTTATAATTTGGGCAATAATCGATCAGAGGATCTCAATGATTATATCTTGGAAATCGAAAAGGCGGTCGGCAAGGATGCCATTAAAGATTTTATGCCCATGCAACCCGGTGATGTTAAAGAAACCTATGCTGATATTGATGCCTCTCGTCGTGATTTCGGTTATAATCCGCAAACGCCGATATCAAAAGGCATTCCAAAAGTTGTCGCGTGGTATCAAAATTTTTATAAGGTTTAGTCTCGGAACGCTAATCCAATTTACAACTGCCTGGGGCACTGATATATCTTTATGCCATGAAAGACGCACTTATTCAAAAGCTTGGTGATAAATCTGCCGTGATTGGTATTGTAGGCCTTGGCTATGTGGGGTTGCCACTGATGTTGCGGTATCACGCAATGGGCTATTCCGTTGTTGGCTTTGATATTGACGACAATAAGGTTGATGCGCTGTTGGATGGGAAAAGTTACATTGAACATATTTCGTCCGACGATATTCAAAAAGCGATGGATGACAAATGGGACGCTACAACCTTTTTCAAAAATATTAAAAATGTCGATGTGATTATTTTATGCGTTCCAACACCTCTTAATAAATATCGCGAACCTGACCTCAGCTATGTTTTGAATACGATGGAAACGCTATTGCCCCATATGCGCAAGGGGCAAGCCGTGTCATTAGAAAGCACAACATATCCCGGTACGACGGAAGAAGAATTACTACCAAGACTAGAAGAACGCAATTTTAAAATTGGTGAAGATACTTTTTTGATCTATTCACCTGAACGCGAAGACCCGGGCAATCAAAATTTTACTACCAATACAATTCCAAAGGTTGTCGGTGGCCACACTGCAAACTGTCTTGAGGTTGGCAAGGCGGTTTACGCGGGGGTAATCGACACGATTGTTCCCGTCAGTTCAACCAAGGTTGCAGAGATGACAAAGCTGTTGGAAAATATCCACCGCGCAGTAAATATCGGTCTTGTCAATGAAATGAAAATTGTGGCCGATCGGATGGGGATTGATATTTTCGAGGTGATTGACGCCGCAGCGACAAAGCCGTTCGGTTTCACACCATATTATCCGGGGCCTGGACTTGGCGGGCACTGCATTCCCATCGACCCGTTTTACCTGACATGGAAAGCGCGCGAATATGGCCTTCATACCCGTTTTATTGAATTGGCGGGGGAGCTGAATGCCAAAATGCCTGATTATGTGATTGAAAAGCTCTCTTATGCGTTAAATCAAGTTGAGAAACCAATCAGAAACAGCCGCATTCTTATTTTGGGCATTGCTTACAAAAAAAATGTTGATGATGAGCGTGAATCGCCGTGTATTGAAATTCTGGACAAATTGGTTCATATGGGTGCGACGGTTGAGTATTCAGATCCTCACATTCCCAAGTTTAAGAAAAAAAGGAATTATGATTATAACTTTGAAAGTGTTGATTTAACGCCTGATGTTATATCATCTTATGACGCGGTGGTGTTGGCGACAGATCATGACCTGTTTGACTATGATATGATAGAAAGCAATGCAAAAATTATCGTGGATACGCGCGGTAAATTCCGAAACTTCTTACCGAATATAATAAAGGCATGACCGAAGACATACAAAAAACTGAAACACCTAAACGATCTCTGCTTATGAGGTTACGTGGGTATCTTATCGCCGGTGTTTTGGTAACGGCACCGATTACTATAACTGTCTGGTTGACGGCGACATTGATCAATATCATTGATAATCAGGTTGCAAATCTTTTGCCCCCGCAATACGACCCAGAGCTTTATTTGCCGTTTTCTATTCCGGGCCTGGGTTTGATTGCGGTTTTATTGTTTTTGATTGTGATCGGGTTTTTGGCGACAAATTTTATGGGGCGATTCTTCGTCAGAATTGGTGAAGAGATATTGGATCGATTGCCGATTATTCGGTCCCTTTATGGGGCGATTAAACAAATTCTTGAAACCGTGTTGGCCGATCAGGCCGATGCCTTTCGCGAGGTTGTGATGATTGAGTATCCTCGCAAAAATTCATGGGTGATCGGATTTTTAACAGGGCGGTCAAAAGGCGAGGTACAACAGAAAACAGCCGATGATACGGTCAATATTTTCGTCCCAACAACACCCAACCCGACATCGGGATTTTTACTTTTTGTCCCTGAAAAAGATGTCATCCGCATGGATATGACGGTTGAAGAAGGGATTAAACTGGTTGTTTCTGCAGGGATCGTCACCCCTGAACACATGGAAAAAATCCAGAAGAAACAAACGCGTAACAAGAAAAAAATCTGATCTGCATTATTTCTTTGCACTGTGATGCCATTATCGCGTAAACTGTATTTGCGTTTGATAGACGCAATGACGACGACGTGCCTTTTAATATTAATTTCTATGCACTAACGACTTCTACGACTATCAGTGCTTTTAATATTAACGCCAACAAAAGGAAAATCTTATGGCTACAGGTACAGTAAAATGGTTTAACACAACAAAAGGATACGGCTTTATCGCCCCTGATGAAGGTGGAAAAGATGTGTTTGTGCACATTTCTGCGGTTCAGGCCGCTGGCTTGCGCGCATTGGAAGATGGTCAGAAATTGTCATACGACATTGAAAAAGACGCCCAACGCGGTAAAGAGTCTGCCACAAATCTTCAGGCTGCTTAATTCAAAATCGTAACCCCGTGCTTGACACGGGGGCTATCAGATTTTGATTAGATATTATATGGACCCCGTCTTTCGACGGGGTTTCGTTTATCTTGGTTAACCACTCCCCAACGTTCTCACCGCTTCATCTTGTTCAAACAGATACAGTAATGTTTTAAGTGCATCACCTCGGCGGGATGTCAGTTCAGGGTCTTTTTCCGTTATGAGACGCGCGTCTTGATGAGCCATTTGCATTAAATCACGATGATCGTCATAGGATATAAAATATGTGGCGGGCAGGCCGCTTTGCCGTGTGCCCAAAATTTCTCCCGCTCCACGAAGTTCCAAATCTTTTTCGGCAATGACAAACCCGTCTTCGGTATCGCGCATCACCTTTAACCGTTCTTTTCCTGTTTCAGACAAGGGTGCGTTATAAAGAAGGATACAAGATGATTTGTCGCTTCCCCGGCCGACGCGCCCGCGTAATTGATGCAATTGCGCCAATCCAAACCGTTCAGCATGCTCGATAATCATCACCGTAGCCTCGGGCACATTGACCCCGACCTCGATAACGGTTGTGGCCACCAAAATATCCAAATCACCACCCGCAAATTTTTGCATGACCGCGTCTTTATCCAATGGTTTCATGCGTCCATGCACCAACCCGACGCGATCACCATATATTTGCGATAGCAACGTGTGCCTGTCTTCGGCATTGGCTAAATTCATTTTTTCGGATTCCTCGACCAATGGACAAACCCAATAAATGCGTTCGCCTTCGGCTATTTTTCTCTTTAACCCTTCGGCAATATCGGCCAACCGATCATTGGAAATCAAAACGGTATCAATGGGTTTGCGTCCCGGTGGTTTTTCATCCAATCGCGAGACATCCATGTCGCCAAACAGGGATAGTGTGAGTGTTCGTGGAATCGGCGTTGCCGTCATCACCAAAACATCTGGCGCAGTGCCTTTGTCCGTTAGGGAGAGGCGTTGATGCACCCCAAAACGATGTTGCTCGTCAATCACCACACACCCCAATTTGTGAAAGGCGACGCTGTCTTGAAACAAAGCATGCGTGCCAATGATAATTTGCGCCTTGCCATTTTCTATAGTGTCCAAAATGGCTTGGCGGTCTTTGCCCTTATCGCGTCCCGTTAAAATTGTTAGCGTTACACCAATGGCATCACATAATGGTTGCAGGGTTTCAGCATGTTGGCGTGCCAGAATTTCCGTCGGGGCCATCATGGCCGCTTGGTACCCATTGCCGATCACATTCAACATGGTTGCTAATGCAACAACGGTTTTCCCGCTTCCGACATCGCCTTGAAGAAGGCGGAGCATGCGATGCGGTGATGCCATGTCGGTATCAATTTCGGATAATGTGCGTTGCTGTGCGCCTGTTAAGTCAAACGGCAGGGCCGCTAATAATTTAGCCCTTAAATCGTCAAACCCGTCAAAGGCGATTCCTTTTTTCTTTTTAAATTTTGCCCGTACCAACTGCATCGCGAGTTGTCGGGACAGAGCCTCGTCATACGCCAAACGTGTCCGCACTGGGTGGTCATTCAATGTCTCTTTAGATGATTGCGGATGATGCAGGGCGGTCATGCACTCTTTCCATGATGACCATTGATATTTCTTTATCATAGTCTCATCAATCCATTCCGGTAGGGACGGCAACACGGGAAGGGCATGGTCAATCACCTTGTGCAACATCTTGGGGCTAAGCCCGCCTGTCATAGGGTATATGGATTCATATTCTTTAATCTCATTCTTACGCTCGGGCGGTAAGGCGTAATCGGGATGCAGCATTTGGATTTTATCATTATAAAATTCTATTTTGCCGCTGATGATAATGTCTTTGCCGATCGGGTAGGTGTCTTTTAACCATTGCCCGGGCGCATTGAAATACACAATGTCCATCGGTTGGTCGCCGTCTTTGGCCATGATTCGGTAAGGTGCAGCGCGCCGCCGTGAGGGGGAATGGGATGTAATCGTGACCTTTGTCGTGGCGATGCCTTCGCGGTTAATGGATGACAAAGGTTTGATGTATCCGCGGTGGATGCAATCAATCGGTTTATGACGCAATAGGTCGATGATTTTCTCCCCGCCCAATAATTTTTCCATAAGGGTTGCGTTTTTAGGCCCCACACCGTCTAAGGTACGAATTGATTTGAATAAAGGGTCGAGGGTTATAGGGCGCATATCTATTGTTTTAATTGAGAAAAGCCATTAAATAAAGAGATATGGACGCTTATCGCAGGAAATTACTTTTTCGATCAGAACATCGCGGGACAAAGGAAATGGATGTCATTCTCGGCACCTTTGCGCGGGGGTTTCTGCCTGAAGCCAGCGATGAAGAGGTCGCGGCCTATGAAGAATTACTGATGGAATCCGACCCCGACCTTTATAATTGGATTTCCGAGCGAGAGCCCGTCCCCGCATCAAACGACAACCCTATCCTCAAAAAACTCATCGGGTATCAGGTGACAAGCTAGGGAATTATCTCTATATAAAACCCATGTCGCAAACACCCATTCTCCATGGCGTTCCCGAGGGGCAAGACGCGTTTGTTCTGCGTGATCGCGCCATTGATGCCCAGCGTGATGGCGGGGCGGTGGCGTGTCATGTCGCCATGGATGATGTGCGGGCGCAAACGCTGATGGATTTATTGTCTTTTTTCGCGCCTGAGATCGAGGTGATTTATTTTCCCGCATGGGATTGCTTGCCGTATGACCGTGTGTCACCCAGCGGCCATTTGATCGGCCAGCGGGTCGAAGCTTTGCAAAAATTAAAGGCAAGATTATCAAGTGATATCAAGAAACCATGCGTTGTCATCACGACCGTCAATGCCGTTTTGCGACAGGTGATTAAGCCTGATGATTTATCAATGCTGGGTGGTTTGAACATCACCCGCGGTGGTGTTTTAAAAGAGGCGGATTTGCACAACTTCCTCCTCCATAACGGGTATGAACGCACGGACACGGTTCGTGAAATTGGCGAGTATGCCATTCGCGGGGGCATTATTGATCTATGGCCCTCGACAATGGATCGCCCGATCCGACTTGATTTATTTGGTGATGATATTGAATCCATTCGTGAATTTGACCCCATCACGCAAACATCGGATCAAAAAATTGACCAAATATCCCTTAATGCCGCAACGGAAATCCCATTGACGGAGGCTTCGATCGCGCGTTTCCGTGCCCGTTACCGAGAATTGTTTGGTGCGGTGAATGCCGTTGATCCACTCTATGAGGCCGTATCCGAAGGGCGAAAGATTGCTGGGTTGGAACATTGGCAACCGCTGTTTTTTGATGGGATGAGCAGTGTGTTTGACTATATGCCTGAAGCTAATGTCACAATTGATCATCAGGCGGACCAAGCGATGATCGAGGCATGGCAACAAATCGAGGATTTTTATCAGGCGCGTGCGACCCTTGCCGATCAAACGGCCAAGCGTAATAAAAAAGATAAAGAGAACGAGCACACGATTTATCACCCCGTGCCATTGGATTTGACATTTTTACAGCGGATGCCGAACCATGAAATGCTCTCTCCCTTTCAATCAGAAGAAGGGCAACCAAAACAGGGGCGGGATTTTGCGGATATTCGGGCTCTTCCTGATGGTGATGTGTTCGCGGAATTAAAAAGATATATCGCCGCACAAGACGAGCTGAAATGCATCATCAACGCCTATTCCGACGGTGCAAGAGAGAGGTTAAAAGGGTTGTTAGAAGCGCATGACATGACCAATGTCAAAATCTGCGATAGTTTCGATCAGTGTATTAAATTGAAAAAAGGAACAATCGCGCTGGTGACATTGCCGTTAGAGCGCGGCTTTATCAATGACCGTGTTGTTGTTATTTCCGAAACGGATATTTTGGGTGATCGGCTGGTACGTAAATCCAAATCCAGAAAACGCAAGGCCGATGCCTTTTTACGCGAAGTATCCTCCCTGAATGCCGGTGATTATGTGGTGCATATTGACCATGGGATAGGGCGTTTTGACGGGCTGGAAACGCTTGATATTCATGGCGTTAAACATGACTGCGTAAGATTGCTGTATGACGGTGAAGATAAATTATTTATGCATGTTATAAACGTAGATGTGTTGTCCCGTTACGGTGATGCTGATGCGATTGTGCAATTGGATAAATTGGGCGGGGCAGGGTGGCAAGCCCGTCGCGCCAAAGTCAAAAAGAACCTGTTGGAAATGGCGGGCAAATTGATCGATATCGCCGCTGCCCGTGCCTTGCAAACGGCGGATGAATTTGCAATTGATTCATCCGTTTATAATGATTTTTCCGCGCGTTTTCCCTATCACGAGACGGATGATCAGTTGTCATCCATCAATGCGGTATTGGATGATTTGAAATCGGGGCGGCCGATGGATCGGTTGGTGTGCGGGGATGTCGGGTTTGGTAAAACAGAGATTGCCATTCGCGCCGCATATGTCACCGCCATGGCGGGTGGGCAGGTGGCGATTATCGCGCCCACAACATTGCTGGCACGCCAACATTTTGAAAATTTTTCAACGCGATTCGCCAATACCGGCATTCGCATTGGGCATTTATCCCGCATGGTGTCTGCAAAGGATCAAAAATTAACCAAAGACGGGTTAAAGGACGGCACGGTCAATATTGTGATTGGCACGCATGCTCTGTTGTCCGATGCTATTGCATTCAATCATTTGGGATTGGTGATTGTGGATGAGGAACAACGCTTTGGTGTGAAACAAAAAGAACGCCTGAAGGATTTGAAAAAGGATGTGCATGTCTTGACCCTGACCGCAACGCCTATACCGCGGACATTGCAAATGGCGCTGACGGGCGTGCGCGATATGTCATTGATCACGACGCCGCCGATTGACCGTTTGGCCATTCGGTCGTTTGTCATGCCGTTTGACCCCGTTGTTGTGCGCGAGGCGTTGTTGCGCGAACATCATCGCGGTGGACAGAGTTTTATCGTTTGTCCCCGTGTTAAAGACATTCAAACAATGGAAGAAACCATCAAGGAGATTGTGCCCGAGGTTAAATTAGTCACCGCCCATGGGCAGATGACCCCGGCGGATTTGGAAGACCGCATGACCGCATTCTATGATAAACAGTACGATGTATTGTTGGCGACGAATATCATTGAATCGGGGATCGATGTGCCGTCGGCCAATACCATGATTGTCCATCGCGCCGATATGTTCGGGTTGGCGCAACTCTATCAAATTCGTGGTCGGATCGGGCGGTCAAAACAACGCGCCTATGCCTATTTAACCTATCAAGGAAACCAGAAATTGAGCGACGTTGCGATGAAGCGATTAGAAATTATCGGGCAATTGGACACGCTTGGTGCAGGGTTTCAATTGGCATCCCATGACATGGATTTACGCGGCGCCGGGAATTTGGTCGGGGAACAACAATCAGGTCATATTCGCGAAGTCGGGGTGGAGCTTTATCAACAAATGTTGGAGGAGGCCGTGGCCGATGTTCGTGCAGGCGGCCAAGCGCAAGCGGTGGAAGACAAAACATTTTCGCCCGAGATCAATTTGGGTGTATCCGTTTTGATTCCGGAAAATTATATCGCCGATTTAAATGTCCGGATGAGTATTTATAGGCGTATTGCGTCGCTTTCCGATAAATCCGAAATCGAATCCTTTGCAGCGGAACTGATTGACCGCTTTGGCGATATTCCTGACGAGGTTGAAAATTTACTAAAACTGGTTGAAATCAAAACCATTTGTAAATCGGCTAATATTGCGGAAGTAGAAGCAGGGCCAAAAGGAGTTTTGATCGGATTTTATAATAACGAACCCAAAAATCCGCCGGCGTTAATGCAATTTATTCAGGAAAAGGCGGGGACGGTTAAAATTCGTCCTGATCAAAAACTATTTTTCCCGCGATCTTGGACATCGAATGAGATGCGGATCAAGGGTGTAACCCAGACCGTGGCCTCGCTAAACGCTCTCTAAGTTTTTGTCGTTCGATGTCTTTTATTGCGAGTGATACCATAGAATTTGCCATCGGTATTAGGCTTTCTGGTCGGATCTTTCCATTAGCATCAGGGTGAAGTTGCAGTTTTGTTGATGGCTTTATGCCCAATTTATTTAGTGTTTCACTTGCTATCCATAAAAATGCAGGGTGATTATATTGTGCCTCATGATATAGCACTGACACACCCCCCACCAGACCGCATCTTTTTTCGGCGAGAATAAACTCGAAACACTGCGATTTTTTATTTTGCCTAAGGGTGACATGGTAATAAGGCGGGTTTTTAGACGTTGAACAACGCATGATGTCATCCGTTTTTTTCATGCAAGCTTGGGCCATAGGAAAGCATATTTGATCAAACAGTTTCATAGGTGGAAGTTACTCGATGGTCAGGCGCTTATCAATAACTAATTCCATAATGTCTTGATTTTCGATGATATTTTTGTTAAGCCTATGAAAAAGGCAGGACAATGTCAGAAACATCATCAGAACAACCGCAAGAGTATCAATATCCCGACGAATTTAAAGACGCGATGGCAATTTTACTCGCTAACATCCCACGTATTGCAAGTAAAGTTCAGTCTTATCAAATCCAATTGGCCAAGGATGAGAGCACTGAAATGATGCAAATTGGTTTCATAGTTCCAAAAGAGATTGATGACAGGGACGATAATATTGCAGCAGTATCGAGATTTCTAGATTTTATAAAAACCGTTGGCATGCCCGGGTTATCCTATCATGAGGAAACGACACAGATTACATTTGCAAATGCTGGTGTCTTGGCTCAATTTATTGAGCGGTATATTGATGAAAACCCGGATCGGTTGGACGAAGCAGATATCGAAGAGATTGAAAGCCTCTTAGAGACGGCAGTTAAACAAAATGCCGCAGAATTGGTTGGTAATACCGAATCTCGATCACCTGTTATGCAGAGCCGTCACCCCATCAGCGCAATCGCCTTTATAGATGGAATTATGACGATTAAAGCCAAGTTTCCCTATGGTGAGGATTTATCCAGTTATTACATGGAAAACCCGGATAACGGTATGATTAGTATGATGATTGCCTGTGAAAATATGGAAGGCGAAGATTTTGTTGATCCTGACCATATTGATGCTTTGGCTGAGATTGAAAGTGTGATCGGCGGGTATAATGCTGCCATTGCTGTATAGGTTGTGATGGATAAAACCAACACACGATTGATGATTCATGCGGATAATCCGATAGAGATGTTGAATTTTATCCGCGAGTGCTACAAGCAAATCGGTATTGCAGGCGGGGAGGATGTTTATGAGTCTTACGACCCTATATCGACCGCTCAGAATAATTATGGTCAGGCCGTTACGGATGAGTTAATTGGTGGAGATGGCGATGGGGATGATCTTATTTCACAACGAAATAAGCGCGCGATTTCAAAGCATTTTGCTCGTCATACTATGCTATATGGTCAAGGTGTTGTCGAATTAAACCCTAAAAATCACCTTCAACTCTTGCCGATGTGTGTCTATACCTCCAGAGAGAGTGTTACTAGAGCAAAAGGTCTTGCAATGGAAGTAGGAGTGTCTATTCGTTCTATCGAAGCTAGAGTTTTACAGGAGCTAGGGAGACCCACGTCAAAAGTTGGGCGGCCTTTTACTTATCACTAACATAATTTCCCTTTTTTTAACTTTCGTGGCATAATCTAAAGGCTATGAGTTTGAATTACACTGAAAACCGCATTAAGGAAGCGCTTCGCATTCATAACGGCAATGTGACCGAGGCAAAAAAGCAGCTTTTTGCCTGGTTTTACGAAGATCATAAATTATTGATGGATATTACCCGCCCTCACCTTCAGGGGATTACGGCCTATGCAGTTCAACGTGTTTTGAACCGTATGAACAAATCCGATGATGAAATTTTAGAAGAAGAGGCGCAAAATGCCGCTTATTCATCATCGAAAAAGGGCGATGTCGGCAAAGATATTTTGCGTGGGTTTATATCACCGGATGCACCGCAATTTGGCCAGGAATCGATTGCCGTGCCTTTGCGGAAAAAGGCTGCGTCGCAAAAACATATTGATACTATGCAGTTACTTGCCGCCGCGTCCAAGAAAAAACTTGGCGATATTGAGTAATTCTTTTTAGTTTCTTTCCCTGCGCAGGCGGGGATCTCAGACCCCTGCTTTCGCAGGGGAGGCAATAAACTTAGCTATTTCGGCTTGATCATCTCTTTTGGTTTAATCCATTGATCAAATTGTTCTTCGGTTAATAACTTCAACGCGATTCCTGCTTCTTTCAATGTTGTGCCATCGGCATGCGCTTTTTTGGCAATTTTCGCGGCATTATCATAGCCAATATGCGGGTTTAATGCGGTGACCAGCATCAAAGAATTATTCATCAACTCCTCAATCCGATGTAGGTTTGGCTCGATCCCGACCACACAATTATCGGTAAAACTGACACATGAATCGGCAATCAGCTTGATGGATTGTAAAACGTTGTAAATCATGACGGGTTTGAAAACGTTCAATTCAAAATGTCCATTTGACCCGCCGACCGTTACGGCGACATGGTTACCCATCACTTGGGCGCAAACCTGTGTCATTGCCTCGGACTGTGTGGGGTTGACCTTGCCAGGCATGATGGATGATCCGGGTTCGTTGGCGGGCAGGGCAAGCTCCCCAATGCCGGAGCGCGGGCCGGAACCGAGCAGGCGGATGTCATTGGCGATTTTCATGAGACTGACTGCCAGAACATTGAGCGCGCCGGACAGTTCGACCATTGCGTCATGCGCGGCCAGTGCCTCGAACTTGTTCTCGGCGGTGACGAAGGCGAGGCCGGTGACGTTGGCCACCTCGGCGGCGAAGTCCTCGGCGAAGCCGACCTTGGCGTTGAGGCCGGTGCCGACGGCGGGGCCGCCCTGGGCGCGCTGCAGCACGCTCGGCCAGGCGC
>CAJXOI010000005.1 GCA_913057885.1 uncultured Micavibrio sp. | reverse complement strand
GCTGCGCGCGGAGTTTTGGCTGAAAAAATCATGCAAATCGCTTTTGAAAATGATATCAAAGTTCGTGAAGATGCCGATTTGGCAGAAATTTTAGCGCAAATGGAACTGGATAACCCTGTCCCGACCGAGGCCTTAATGGCGGTTGCGGAAATTTTATCCTATGTGTATCGTGCAAATGGGGAACCCGACCCGTTTAATGCAATTTTAAACCCCGCCGAAGGCGCAGAGGACATATAACTTTGGATTTACAATATTATTTGCAATTTATAGTTGCCTTCGCCTTTGTTTTGGCATTGATGGGACTATTATATTTTATCCTCAAAAAATTGAATGAGGTGCAATCCGGAGTCAAAGGTACCAACAACCGGATTAAAATCATGGAACATCGTATGATTGATAGTAAGACCAAGGCAGTGATTCTGAGGTGTGACGAGAAAGACCATCTTGTCATTTTAGGGCAAAACGGCAACACTGTAGTTAAAACGGACTTACAAAGTCCTAAGACGTATAAAGATACAGACAATGAATAGTGGCTTTGCAAAGCGTGACATCGAAGACAAACCTTCTGCGGCGATAAAATCACTCAGATTTTGGGGCATTTCAACTATCATTCTTTTTATCACGACCATGGTATTGGCGTGGATTACAGACGCGAATGCCCAATCGATCACATTGGATTTGGCGTCGCCGGATGGTCTAGGAGCGGGTGGAAATGAGACTTTGACAGGACGCGTGGTTCAACTTCTTGGTCTTTTGACCGTTCTCTCGTTAGCACCCTCAATATTGATTATGATGACATCCTTCACGCGGATTGTCGTTGTTCTCTCTTTCCTTAGGACCGCCATGGGTGTGCAACAAACCCCACCCAATACGGTGATGATTTCTCTGGCATTATTTTTGACTTTTTTCATTATGGCTCCTACGTTTAAGGCTGCCTATGACCAAGCTCTGGAACCACTGCTAAATCAGGAAATTACAGAGGTCGAAGCCTTGGAACGCGGTGTGGTGCCTTTTAAAACCTTTATGTTAGCCCATACGAGAGAAAAAGACCTTCAGCTTTTTGTCGAGCTTAGCGAAACACCTGTTGTCGACACCCCGATGGATTTGCCCATGACCGTTGTCATACCATCCTTTATGATTTCTGAACTTAGGCGAGCGTTTGAAATTGGCTTTATTCTTTTCTTGCCGTTTTTGATTATTGATATGGTCACTGCGTCTATTTTGATGTCGATGGGAATGATGATGCTACCACCGGTCATGATATCCCTGCCGTTCAAAATCATCTTTTTTGTGCTTGTCGATGGATGGTATCTTGTTGCGGGATCATTGATCCAAAGTTTTGACCAGTCCCTGCCACTTCCCGCGGCGGAGTAAAACTAGCAGATTTCAATGCCTATAATTTGACATATTATTTAAAATTATAGAAGTATAAATAAAATTTTTACTCCTCAACTTCGTTTTCCAAAAAGTCTTTAAATAAATCCACTTCGGACGTCACATCCAATAATGTCTCGCGGTCAGCAAGGTTGGAAATATTTTGTGGGCGCGTCACAACCAAAAATGTGCGATAAGACGGCGTTTGTTTCATCACACGGTCATATTGCGCGGCAAAGCGTTGTAAGGCGTCGTATTGGTTAGAGAGGCTTAGCGCAACAGCGCGATTAAGAATCAACTGCGCTTGTTCGTTTGTCGGTGGATTTGAGGATGAGATATTTTGTCGCGCGATCAATTTTGACAGATTATCAGATGCCGCAACCCATTGCCCTGTTTTCCAGGCCGTATCAATACGAAGGCGGATTACTTCGTCCGTATCATCCAATCCCTCAGTCATAAATAAGGCTTGTTCCGGTTGCCCAGTGTCAGCCAGTCCATTCGCCTTAAGCAGAACGATTTGACGATTCATCTCTCTTTTATCTTCTCCATCATATTCTGCGACCATGCGGTCAAGCAACGCCAGTGTATCAAGCGCGTTTTCAGGTTCACGATCCAATAATTGGATCCGTGCAATGCGCAACGCCGTATTAATCGCATCTTGCCCACCGCCCAGACGGTCAACTTTGTCTTGAAGAACGCGGGTGGCACGAGACATCAAATTGACACTCATTAATGTATCGGCCAATCGATCAATCAATTGGTTTCCTTCCGCGCCGACTGGCGTCAGTTCTTTAAACTCATCATAAACCGCCACAGCCACAAGCGGGTCTGTCTGTTCGAATTGCTCGCCAATAAAAATGGATTTAAAAGCATCGGCCATCATGCGGACAATTGCACGCCGCTCTATGGGCGAGACAGTGTTTGTTGCGGCACGTTTTAAAATTGCCAATCCTTTACGTGGTTCACCGTTTTGAATATAAAGATCGCCAAGTGCTTCTTGAATTTCCGTTTCAAGCCTGTCTCCACGCCACGCAAACCTGAGCCTTTCCATCCTGCGGATGGCTTCTTCCATTTCAATGACTTCCCGCGCCAGCTCGTCTTGAATAAGCAACATCTCGCTTCGGATACCAAAGGGACCAAGCTTATCGCCACGCGATGCTTTATATAAATTAGAAATCGCTTCATCCGGCCGCCCTGTGACCGATTGTGCCCGCCCCTTTAAATATGCAACTGTGGCGCGTGCCTCGGGCGTGCTGAGAACATCTTGATTATCCATCAATTCCGTAAAATCCAAAGCTTTTTGCCCCATATCTTCGTTCAAAGCCGCAAGAGCCAGGGGCGCATTAACCGCTAAGACCATTGATGGCGGATAAACAGATGTGAGCGTCGCATTGTCATCATACACTTCCATCGCTTGCTCATAATCCCCAAGGGCCGCAAGCGACGCCGCATACCATAACCGTGCCTCGGAAATATTATTTAATGTCTCAGACCCAAAATGACGTGCTGCCAGATCATGCTGATGCGCTAGGAAATGCGCGGCCCCCTTAAGGGCCTGATATTCGGACGTATCTGCAATCTGGTCATTCATTTCATCAGCCAGTTTAAGATACCCTAATGTTTCCTGCCCCATTCCTTGGGACAAAGTCAATTTGACCAAATCCAGAAGGACACTTAATTTGTCCTCAGGCGGAGAAAGCGTTAAAAAATTATCCAGCTCCTGCCGTTTTTCGACATATTCATGTGGTTCAATTCCACCACCCCAATCCGTAAAGAAGAATATACGATCTAATGTTGTAACCGTTTTACGCCGATCCCCCAATTCCTTAACCGCACCTTCAAGATAAGCTTCAACTACAGGATTTTGTGAGGTCGACGCAACTGTCATTGCTTGATTATTCGTGATCGTAACAAACTGAGATGCCGATTCAATACGTGTTCCATCTGTTTCAGGCTTGATCACGGCCCCGACTTCGGCAGGGTAAATATCAAAATCCACAAAATCATATTCAATCAGCATTCGCGCAGAAGCATTTTTTACAGTAACAATGGCCAATGCATCACCGTAGTCGGGGTCAACAAACCGCAACAGTGATGATGATAACGGCATTAAAATATCAATTTTTAAATTCGCGGGGTCGGAAAGACGTCGACGAATATCGCCTGTGTCTAAGTCAGGATCAGTGTCTGAAATAATAAGACGCCAAAGCAACCCTTTACCCTCAGGCCTTACAAAAGTCCCATCAGGCACAGGCATCATCCATGCCTTCCCATCTTCGATAGGGACTTCTGTGAAGGACCATCCCAATTCCGAACCGTTGCCTGAAACTTGAGGGGGGATAGCCATGTCTTCTTGATCCGTAATAACAAACAAACGGCCAAAACGTTGAAAAACTGCCAACCCAAATGGAACAGTCGATGATACAGTTACAATCGTCTCGTCTGCCAGAGGGGGACGTGATGCAGCAACAGTTAACTCCGGCGCCGGTTCATCTTCAACAACCTCAAGAACACCATCGATGTCATCATCTTCCTCAGTTACTGTATCATCGTTAACAGCCAGGACATCCGGGACAGGTGATGGTTCGTTAGCCGACGCTTCAATTTGTTGGGGCCTGCCTTGCGCTTCTGCTTGCGCGGCATCTTGTGGCTCGCGGCTTGGTATGGCGCTTAAAATTTCAGCATCATAAAAAATATCTAAAATTATGCGATTTCCGATACGAAAATGACGTGTATCTGTTACGGCTTGATTTAAGTTCAGTGTAATCGAACCATCAGAAAACATCGCATTACTGAGTGTACGAGATTGCAATACACTGTCATTCAGCTCTTGCTCTGAAACTGTTTGCGCAGGAACCGTTATAACATTATCAGTCACACCTATGGCGCCTTCACCTGCATTATTGATGGTTATTCGGTCATACAGATCGCGTTTAAAAACCGTCATATCAGCCGCATCAGCCCCATGCCCCCAAGCCAAAGCCGCAATCATCATCAGGAAGAAAACAAAACGCATAAAATATTTATACACTGACCGCACGCCTACAACCAGACCCGATCATATTTATCAACGAATTATTCGACGCCCATCATCTTGTTGAACAGAGATAATAAAGGCCGCGTTTTTCACACTTGGGGCTTCGCTCATCTCTAAAACAAAATGGCGCTCATATCCATTTTCTACTAAGGCCTGTGCAATCTCTTGTATCAGAGAAAAATTAGATTTGTTGTCGGCATCGGCAATAATCGCCAGTTGATTCTCAAGGGAATTAAGCGTTGGTGTCAAACGATTGAGAAACCTTTTCAATCCTTCATCATTCGGGTCAATATCATTAAAAACCATGGATACTGTGTTTTCACGACGCTCCACCAAAACAAACCTTCGGTCAGCGTTGGTCATGACCTCTTCCAAAACGGCCTCAAGATAATCGAGGTTTTCACCCTGATTATAGCTGAGCCGATCCAGATTGACGCCCTCGCTACTTCCTGCAAAATTTGGCGCACCACTAAAATCAGCCTGGGCAAATTCCGTAATGCCAATTTTGCGATCCCATTTTTCGGGATCAGGGTTCGTCATTGAATAGAGCAAGACGAAGAATGTCAGCATCAACGCGATCACATCTGTAAATGAAATCAACCATATGGGCGGCCCAGATGCGGTGTTTTTAAACGCTGAATTCGCACTATCTTTACGCGTTTGGATAATCAGATTTTGTTTTGTTTGAATATCATCTTTTTTTTGCTTAAAAGCAATGTCATCATTTTTATTGGATTGATTGTCATCCGTCATAGGCCGCGCCCCTTTCGGAATTCAAAAGATAAAAATGCAGGGTTACCGCGTTCAATTGCCAATTTAATGCGTGGACCCGTAATGCCGCGCTGGGCCATTTCATCCTTATAAAAATCAATAATATTAATGCTTTTTCGGGCATCCTCAGAGAGCGGATTACGCACATATGAAGTAACCTTGACATAAAATTCCTGGTCATTATCCTTAATATTCATGATCCGAACTATAAGTGGAATTAATTGTTTTGATAGTTTTTCAAATTGTTCTTTTTGTATACGGATAGCCATTGTTTGTCCCGCAGTGGGATTGTCATTTAATTGCACATTTAAACCGGGCAGGATTGACCTTAGAATATCCTGCATATCCTCAAGCGAGTCACCCTCACCGCCCTCATCAGGTTGGTTTTCGGCCATAATCTCTTCTTGTGCCGGGTTGGGCAAAATATTCGCAGCAAAAGTCAAATCCAAAGAATCAAATGCGGCGTCAACTTTGGGTTGGGCAAAATGGGATATAGCGTTTAAAACAATGAAAAAAGCCAATAAAATAATGAATAACGATAGGGCCAGAAGTGTTGATCCGCTGAGCGCGGCCTGAATATCGTCTAAAACTTTATGACGTTGTCTGATCAAAATAACTTATCAATATCGTCTTGCGATACGCCTTGTCCTTCGAGTTGTGGGCCATTTTTTAACTTTTCATCTTCATCGCGCGTATCTTCAAGGGGTTGAAAATCGACTGGCTTGCCACCAAAAAGATGTAATAGATTTCCAACTGACCCTTCTATATCACGCAATGTTTTTACAACCTTGGTAATACGTTGACCCGTTATATCCTGGAATGAGCAGGCTTCGAAAATCTTTGTGGTCTCGTCCATCAAGGCTGCTTTAAGCTTTTCATCTGCCTGATCCGCAAGCCCTTGAATAACTTCAGCAGAGTCCATAATTTTCGCACTCGCTTGCTCAGTTGCACCAACAACGGCATCTAATTCATCTGTTGCCGTTGGAATATGAATATCACTGACATCATGGCTTCGCGTTGCCAAGATTTCGGTATGCATATCTTCGATCGTTTTCGCAAGGGCGGCTAGCTCATCGCGTACATGGCGCAGAGATTCCGCCTGCTCCCCCTCCACTTTGCTCATGACAGAGGAGATTGTGTCCATGACTTGTTCGCGGCTGTATTTACTCATAACTATGTCTTCCAGGGTGCAAGTTATAAAACGCTCTCGATTTTACCCTTAAGGGTTTCGGCATTAAACGGTTTCACAATATAATTGCTAACCCCTGCCTGTTTGGCTTTAATAACGTTTTCAGTCTTACTTTCAGCAGTGATCATTATAAAAGGAACGCTGGCATTTTTATTGCCAGCACGGATTGATTTTAACAGATCATATCCACTCATAGGTTCCATATTCCAATCGGATATAACCAAACCAAAATCATCAGCATTAAACTTTTCCAAAGCCTCCTCGCCGTCGGCTGCCTCTGTAATATCCTTAAATCCGATTTGCTGCAAAAGATTGCGGATGATGCGTAACATCGTATTATAATCATCAACAATTAAAACTTTCATATTTGTGTTCATAGTTCCCGTCCTGACCTTTAAAAAATATTCTCCGAATAATATGATAAAGTTTAATGAAGAAAAGGTAAATAGCACAGAGGTTGTACAGCTGTATGCCTCTTTTTTTATTCGGGGAGTGCCGGCAACTGTTTCTGTTCCGCCAATAAAGTTGTGAGTTCCTGCGCTTTTTGAATATCCATCGCGGCCAAAATTGGTGCTGTGCGTCGCTCAGACATACGCCCTACAACTTGCAACAAAATGTCCATATCCAGATCATTAAAAATGGCGGCAGCCTCTTTAGGTTTCATACCTTCATAAATTTTTACAAGGGACATCATCCGCGCTTCCTCTGCCTCAGACTGTTGCCCTAACAAATCTGTTATCTCAGTACGGATCGCCTCAAGCTCGGCAATTTTTTCTTCGATGCGTTGTTCTGTCACGGTTAATAATGCCTCGCGCTGGGAAACACGGTTTTCGCGTTGATCCAACGACGCCCGCCGCTCTTTAAGCTCTTCCAAAACACGAGCCTGCGTCTCGGTAAATTCCATATCCAATGTAATTGGGTCAGCCCACTCATCGTCAGGGAGGGGAGCGGGGTCGTCCTCTGTCAAACCTTCGGGAATATCGACATCAGGCGCACCTTCTTGTGCTGCTTTATCTTCGGCGGCAACGGCACTGGCCGCAAGAACCTGCACAGGTTGATTTTGCACTGTGATAACAATTTCACCAATGCGCACGCCAAAAGACAAAAACGCCACCAGAACCAGCATAATGAATATAGAAGAATAGTGCATTATGCGCCTTTCCTGACCGTTTTTCGTTTTGATTTATTTAATTTTTCATAGAGATCGCGCTCGGCCTCGCTCAAAACCTCGTCGTCTTCCAAGGTGAAGCCGCCATCTTCGTCAGTTTCACCGCGTTCCATATCCGGATCACGTATAGAAAACACAGAGTTAGGGCGGCTATCTTCGGCCTTACGAACAATTTCTTCCAGTCTCTCGTTATAATCTTCGCGGCTTTTTTCGACGGATGGTAAATTATCCAAATCATCAACCTTGCCCTCGGCGATTTTGCGATTGCGAATAGCCAATTCTTCCAGCCTGTTGGCCAATGCGTCACCTGTTTGGACAACAATGTCCAACTCATCAAACATGGCATTGGCCTTGTTCAAACGATTTTGTAAATCATCTGATGACTCATCAACAGTTTCATTCAACGTTTTAACGGCCTTATCGGCTTTTGTAATATGGCCTGATAGATCTTTAATAATGCTTTCCAATTCACCTCGGGTTTTTTTAAAATGTTTGAGGTAATATGTCAGGCGGATCACATAGATGATAGTCGCCACAAGCAATACAGCAATCAAACCATCGAGGATCAGAGGTAATGTAATTATTGTCATTATTCCACAAGTGTATAATAGCCATAGTAAAAATCAAATTAAGAAGTTATATTCATAACAAATTAACAAAACCCGCAAGAATTATAATGAATCAAGATTTTAAGAATGCACTCGATAAGACATTTTGCGCGGCTGCAAAACCAGAGAACATTCCAAACGAACTTGGTGCAATTCCTAATGATATAGTCGAAAGTATCCTTCAATTTGTTAGATCATACAACGGAGAACAAGAGGAACAAACACAAGATTTTGGGCGGCGTTTGATAAGCGATATTTGCAAGATGGGAGAAAAAATAATCAAAGCGTACCAAAATCTTCCAGAAATGGCAGATCCTGATTTTCGTGACCTGGACAGTGAATACTATGACGATAGCATTTCGTACAACAACAACCTCATTGATATCTCACAACAATATCTACGACAAATTATTCCTCTTATGGATCTATCCTCGAAGGGGTTTTACACGACAAGAAGCACGCGTATTCAATCCAGAAGAGAGTTTGTATCCTTACGTCATGAGGTTAAAGAACATTTAATCCCAGTTTACACAAGCCTTCAACATTTCAAACCTTTTGAAAGACGCCATCATAGAAGGCTTTTTTACTAACTCGTTTCCGTGATCTTTGGCCGGATATAGCTGTTGATCTTCATCGCCAAATTATCCTGTTTTTGGCCCATCGTGGCCTTAAACATAGGGAAATCACCACATCGCACCTCTACTCTGTCATTCGGACGCGTGTTGAACACTACTGTTGACCCAGGCTCCCAGTTCAAAATCTCGTCCAATGGTAATATCTTTTCACCTAGCATCGCCTGCAACGCCACATCGGTCTCATAAAGTTCATTCGTCAAGTGTGTTTCCCAAATCGAGTCACGACCAAATTTTTCCCCCATGAACATCTGGAGCAAAAGTTCTCGAATAGGTTCCAAAGTCGCATAGGGGATCAAAATTTCAACGCGGCCGCCGCGATCACCCATATCAACCCGCAATCGCGCCAACACACACGCGTTGGACCCTTGGGTAATCGCCGCAAACCTTGGGTTTGTCTCCATACGATCTAAAACAAAACTGACAGGTGCCAAAGGATCAAACGCGGATGATAAATCGGACAATACAACCCCCGCCATCCGTTCAATCAAACGTGTTTCGATTGTTGTGTACGGACGACCCTCAACACGAATCGCGGGGGTTCCCTTCCGTCCACCTAATAACACATCCACAACAGAATATATCAGGGCGGAGTCAATCACCATCAACCCGTTATTGTCCCACTCCTCGGCCTTGAACATCGACAACATGGCCGGCAATGGAATGGAGTTCATATAATCACCAAAGCGCACCGTTGACACCTGATCAAGCGAAACCTCGACATTATCAGAAGTCAAATTACGAAGGGATGTCGACATCAATCTGACCAAACGGTCAAATACAATATCTAACATCGGCAAGCGTTCATAATTCACCAATGCGGAATTAATCAACGCCATTACACCAGAGGTATGCGAACCGTCATCGCCATCATCAAAACCGAGAAGAGAGTCAATCTCATCCTGATTTAAGATACGAGCATCGGCGGCATCGTCGATATTGGCCTCATCATCAGGTTGAATGGCTGCAGACGCATCATCACTGCCCGCCGAATCGTCATCGGCGGCCATGTTCTCCCATTCCGCCATCATGGCGGCTTCTTCGGCGCTCATTTCTTCTGTTTCGTCAGCCATATCTATCCAATTTTTTTAATACAACTAGAATGTTGCAATAAGTATACCACAATTTTTCTATGAATATATGCCTGATCATCAGGCAGTGCGTTGCATTGCCAAGGCCGCCTCAGTATTCAGGTTAATAAGTGCAACGAGTCCGTCTCTGGAATTATCAGATAAAACCTGCTTTGAACGACCTGCAATAAAATTATAGAGGTTTGTTATGTTGGCGGCTATGGCGAATTTATTGCTTTTTCCCTGCATTTGAGGGTTAGATCCATCAAAAAACACCATCCAAAGCTTACGATTATAGGAAATGACCGTTTCCTTATCCTCATCGGTCATTTCATCCCAGTTGTCGTAAGCATTTTGCAATTGCTGCGCTGATTGCATCAGCATTTGCGCCTCCATCATATTGGAGTTCAATTCTTGTGCAGCATCTTGTATATTATGGTCAGGTTCTTGCCCGTCTTTTTCGAAATTGATTAAATCCTGCACCAATTTCAAAGCCTTATAGTATGTTCCATGCATGACTTCGATTGAAATATCATTCAGGAAATGTGAAATATGCGGTGCCAAATCCTTAATGGTTTTATAATGATCGAAATAATCATCTAAAAAATCCAATGCCTTGTCTGCGGGGACAAGATACATAGACTGAATGGCAAAATATAATTTTTTTGACGGAGTAACCGCATCCTGAACCGTCATTGTGTCTTTTTCACGCAAAACAGGTGCATCACCATCAATATGAAGGCGTGTGCGTTGATTATCGTTGGTGATCATTGTGGAGCCAACCAACAACTTTTCATTCGGTTTTAGATCAATAACAAGAGCCATGAATTGTATAATGCCATGGCCATTATGGCTATACAACCATATTCACGTGCTTTTGCCCTGTAACAGGATCGATAAAGACGCTCATCTCGGTTTCAAGAATCTCCAGCTCGACCAAATCCTCATTCACAAGTTGCTGATCACCCTCGCCACCTTGACCTTTATCACCGGATTCGCCGCCGGCCATATCCTGCGCCATTTCAAAAGAAAAATCATCGGCTGACATATTTTCAAATCCTGCGTCCTGCATTGCCTTCAACAACGCATGCATATCACGTTGAAGCATACCCAATGTTTCCGGCTTTTCCGTTGAGATAACGGCTTTCATCTGATGATTGCCTTCCATGATTTCCAATTGAATATCCACACGGCCCATTTCAGGCGGATCCAGTTGCAGGCGATATCGCTGCCCTTGCTCACCATTCACTCCTTTAAACGCAGCTTTAACCATAGTCATGGCCACAGATTGACTGGCCGGATGCGATTGCGCGGCGTGCGCCTGTGCAATCAGGCTGTGGCTGGCGTTTTGTATTGGCCTAAGGGTTTGATCCAAATTGGCAATCCCCTCCATATCGGCAAATAAAGACACATCACCACCGACAAAAGATAGCTGAGAGGCGAATGAATTTTCCGTCGAAGCCATTGACACAACATCTGTGTTTTTCATGATCGCAGCCATACGATCGGCAATTGATTCCGCCGGCACGGGGTTGGTGCGATCCATCACGGCACGAACCATTTCGTCAATATTTTGCATTTGGCCTTGCCCTGTTGCAGGGCGATCCCCCGCCATCATATCGGCAAACGGGTTAAATGGCTTTTCCCCTGTTGTTATAGAGGCATCGAAATTCACGGGCATTGTGGATTGCCGTTCAACCGATTGAACATAGGATTTTAACACCGTAACAAGATTGGCGGGCAATGGCACATTATCAACCAATCTGACCGCTGCTTCGACCGGATTTTGCGCCGCACCCGAATCAATTTGCTTATCTATCAGTACACGGATCAGGTCGTTGATTTGTTGGTCTTCATCCACCTTAAACGAAATAGTGCTGCCAATCACGTCTTTTTTATCGGCCATAACTTGGTCAAACACAGCCACCAAATCCGCCAGATCAACATCATTTTTTGTTTCCATAGCAACAGCCGCATCGACTTCGTCGTCCCGACCCTCGTTATTATCAACGACAGATTGTGCAGCGATTCCTTCTGTAGGTTCAAGTGGCGTCGGCACAATGCCCACGGCTTGAAGCTGTTCATCAAGGCGCTTTTCCAAGACAGGATTTTTAACAATCACAAATAAATCTTGAACATTATAAAGCTTAAGAACCTGATCAATTTGCGCATCTGTCAATCCCTTGGCCTTTAATGCCAAAGTCACAAATTCCTCCATCGCTTTCGGCTTCATATCGGCACTTGCCTGTTGCGCCTGCATCATTGTTTCAATTTCACGTTTCAAAACGTCCGATGCCATCATGCCGGAGGGTAGCTGAACATCCAAATTTCCGGCTAATCGTGTTGTTTGTGAACCCTGTTGATCAACAGAATCAAGCATCCTTGCTTGAATGATATTTGGTTGCTCGTCGGATACCAAACTTTCAAAGCCGGTAACACCGGATTGGCGCCCATTCAAATTTTGTTGTCCAAGAATACCTGCCAATGTTGGACCGCCAGAACGACTTCCGCCTGACAACATGGACATGAATTGTGCGATTGATGCTGAAGAGATCATAATATAAACCTTTATGTCGTGTTTAATATGTTTCGTTTAATTGTGTTGGGATGAATTTTGATTTACTGCTGAGATCATTCATCTTACCTTGTTGGTTGTAACTTTTATGACTGCCGCCTGAAACTTGACGAGCTTTATTCAAGATTCGTTCCAAAATTTTCTTAACGGCATAGCGACGAGCATAAACCGCTTTAGCATTCTCACGCATGGCCGTATCAAATTCTTTGATTAATTCTTGCACATGTGCCTTGGCATCAGCATTGATATTTTTTAATGCCTCTGGCTCTTTTTTCAGATCCTTGATCAAGGCCCGGTAATTTTCTATCAACAGTGTTTTTTCCTGTGCCATTTCTTCGGCCAATTGTCGATCATGTGCCTGCAATGCCAGGTTTTCCTGCCCCATCACGTGGATCAGTTTTCTTAACAACGTTTCAGTTTTTGACACAATATCTGTGCCTTTGAGCTTAGCTTGGCTGCTCTGTTGTGTTGCTTTGTCCGACATTCTTCACCTCTTCTTTACTTATGTTAAAAATCTTAATTTTGTGCTTGGGATTGCATATTGATGAGTTCGGCCCTCAGCGCATCAGAAACACCAAGCCCGCCTTGTTCCGCAATCACCTTGCCGTATTCTTCAATCAACATGGATCGATACACTTCTTCTGCATGTCCCCCGCCAAAGGGACCGTCCGTTTTTACCCCTGACCACATGTGGGTTAGCATTTGGCTTATAAAAACGGCTTCGAAATCTTTGGCAGCATGGTCAATTTTATCGACCTTGGCTTTGGCCGCGAATTGCCCCGCATTGTTGGCTTTACTGGCGCCAACTTGCGAGAGAGTTTCTGAAATAAGGGCATTGATCTCACTCATTGTCTTACATCACCTCTATATCTGCTTGCAGGGCACCTGCGGCTTTAACCGCTTGTAAAATTGTAATCACATCACGTGGGGCAATCCCTAGTGCGTTTAGGGATGTCACCAAGTCCTGAAGCGTTATACCACCTTGCAGAACCGCCATCTCGCCCTGTCCCGTTTCGTTGATCGCCACATTTGTGCGAGGGACAACCGTTGTTACTCCATTTTCTGCAAAGGCGTTGGGTTGAGATACCTGGGGCTCTTCCTCAATTCTGACGGTCAAATCACCTTGCGCGACAGCCACGGTCGAGATTTTAACCTCACTGCCCATAACAATCACACCTGACCTCTCATCAATCACAATACGCGCCGGTTGGTCAGGTAAAATTTCTAATTGTTCCAAATCGGTTATCAATTCAACAATCGATTGATCCGTATATTCGCCTGTTTTCCTGATCGTAACACTGGCAGGGTTTTCAGCCGTCGCTGTGCCGGAACCAAAGCGCGCATTGATGCGTTGCGCCATGCGGCGCGCGGTTGTAAAATCGGGATTACGAAGAGACAATCTGATTTCATTCAATTGAGCCAAATCAAAATCTATTTCCTTTTCGACAATCGCACCATTAGGAATTCGAGCCGCAGTTGGAATATTTTGTACCACTGATCCTGCGTCGCCTTCGGCAGAAATCCCGCCGGTAATGACCGCGCCTTGGGCCACAGCGTAAACATTACCATCCGCACCCATCAATGGCGTCACCAAGAGCGTTCCACCCTGAAGCGACGATGAGTCACCCATGGTGGAAATATTTACATCAATCTCTGATCCCTGATTTTTAAAGGGGGGGAGTGTTGCC
>CAJXOI010000004.1 GCA_913057885.1 uncultured Micavibrio sp. | reverse complement strand
CGGATGGGCAGATCATCAACGTCAAAGAATTTTTCCGAAAATGTCTTCATAATCCCCTTGAGGTGACCCATATGGGTTGTTTTATCGATCATCAACCCTTCAATTTGGTGAAACATCGCGCTGTGCGTTGTGTCCATGGCCTCGGCACGATAAACACGACCCATAACTATTTTGCGCAAAGGCGCGCCCAATTCCATCATCGCGCGGATTTGACAGGTGGAAGTATGCGTCCGCAATAATCGTTTGGCTTCGTCCCCTTCCTTGCCTTCGACATCGGGCAGGAAGAATGTGTCTTGCATTTCCCGCGCCGGGTGTTTGGGTGGAAAATTCAACGCCGTAAAATTGTGAAAGTCATCTTCAATATCCGGCCCATCATGAATGGAAAACCCCATATCGGCAAAAATGGCAATCATTTCATCCATTGTTTGTGTAATTGGGTGGATTGTGCCCTGACGTTGCGGCCGCGGCTCAAGCGTCATATCAATTGTTTCAGTCGCCAGTTTTTCTTCCATCGCGGCCTTTTTCAGTGCCTTTTGACGTTCATCCAATTTGGCGGCGATTTCGTCCTTAATGACATTCAGTGCCGCACCCTCGGTTTTGCGTTCCTCCGGCGACATTTTGCCAAGCCCCTTCATCAGTTCGGTGATTTTTCCCTTTTTCCCAAGGGCGGTGACGCGCACGTCATCCAATTCTCCCAAATCATTGGCGGCAGCAATTTTTTGAAGAAGGTCTTGTTTTAAATCTTTTGCGTTCATAAAGGCTACTATAGCATTTTGCTTTTCCTGCGAAAGCAGGAATCTTAATGTTTAAATAAAGATCCCCGCTTTCGCGGGGATGGCAATAAAATCTATTTTTCAAAAATCCTAAGCAGCCTTTTTATCCAGCGCTTTTTGAGCCTGTTCGCAGATTGATTTAAAACCAGCCTCGTCACGTACGGCGATGTCGGCCAAAACCTTGCGATCCAATTCCAAACCGGCCTTGTTCAAACCGTTCATGAATTGAGAATAAGTCAAACCATGCAAACGCACAGCCGCATTGATGCGTTGAATCCACAAGGCGCGGAAATTACGCTTTTTATTGCGACGGTCGCGATAGGCATATTGACCGGCCTTTTCAACCGCTTGGACGGCTGTTCTATAACAATTTTTACGGCGGCCATAATATCCTTTGGCCTTTGTAATTACTTTACGATGTCTTGCGTGGGAAGACGCTCCACCTTTAACGCGTGCCATTAGCTTTGCCCTCCATTATTTGAATTATCATTTGATGAAACTCGTGACGCCTTTTTGCGTTGATACGGCATGAAAGAGCGCAACACGATACGTGCATCCGGCTTGCACATCACGGTTGTGCCGCGGGCCTGACGCTTTCTTTTTGTGGGTTTGTTCATCAACATGTGACGGGCATTGGCCTGTTTAACCTTAACCTTACCAGTCTTTGTGACCTTAAAGCGCTTTTTCGCGCTTGATTTCGTTTTCATTTTTGGCATTTCATATCCTTTGTTAGAGGGTTTTATTATCAAGAAATACTGGGCATACCAATTTGGCCCGCATTTCATCAAGTAACGGTGTTATAAGCGATAAGCCCACCAAAATGCAAGCGGTTTTTTACCCTCCCTCAACCAACGGATCGATATATTGTACCTCCATATCCCATGGGAAATACACCCATGTGTCTTGGGACACTTCGATCACATAATCATCGGTTGTTGGCACACCCATCGGTTTGGCGTAGACACAGGCGAAATGTGCCTCGGGCAAATGCTCGCGGATCAATTTATAGGTGTTGCCCGTATCAACCAAATCATCAATCACCAACCATCCTTTGCCTGAGCCAACACTGTCCAAACCTTTGAGGACATCGGCCTCGCGTTGGTTTTGATCGTCATAGGACGCTACGCAAAAGGTTTCTATCATGCGGATATTCAGCTCCCGCGCGATGATACAGGCGGGGATCATCCCCCCGCGTGTGACGGCCACAATGCCCTCGTATCGGCCTTTTTCATGGAGTTTCCATGCCAAGGCCTTGGCATCGCGGTGAATTTGATCCCATGTCACAGGGTATTTTTTTGCTGAGTCTGTCATGATTATTTCTTTCTGTATTTTTTTGGGCGTTTAACTGTTTTACCATTATGGTTTATTTCATCCGGAAGTTGATGAAATTCCAAATGATGTTTTTTAAAGGATTTTAGATTTTTTTGCCCACCAACTATGCGAGACATTTCATTACTATGTTTTAAATGAGGCGGCGTAATAATTCTGATAATTTTATCTGGACATCGTTTTTTGACCGTGCGAATAGCAGGAAATAAATCGCTATCCTGTGACACAATAAAGGCCATATCAAATTTATCCATATGGGCATCATCTACAATATTGACCGCAATTTGAACATCGGTCTCTTTTTCTTCATGGTAAATAAATTCTTGTTTACACTCAGCACGGCAAAATCTTTTTCTTTTCCTGAATTTCCCAGTAATTACTTTTATGCCAGTTGATGCAAGACCCACCAAGTAAGAATTTTGCCGATGCTGAATAGGCTTAGCCAAATGATTTGATAGTGCCGTAAAGTATTTAATTTCACAAAACTCATGGAGTATTGGATCAATAAATTCGGTTAAGGCAGATTTTATATCAAACCACTTCAGTCTATTGTCATCTAGATTATCAATAGCGTGATATAAATTAAAACCATCTATGTATGCGATTATACGAATCATTGTTTTTAAAATAATAATCCCCAGAGCCGAAACCCTGGGGTTGGCACATTTTCATGTGCGGAGTACATAAGAAGAATATAAGCATAAGGTTAATATATTGTCAATATAGCCTTTAAATTCTGGCTTGGTAAAACCCTAATGCGCGTCGTTCCAATTGTTACCTGACCCTGCCTCGGCAATCAAGGGGATGTCGAGGTCGGCAATATTTTCCATGATGTCTTTGATCTTTGCGCTTTCACTGTCGACCAGCGCATCTTCAATTTCAAAAATCAATTCGTCATGCACCTGCAGTAACATTTTGGCGTTAATCTCGCCGTTTTGAATGGCGCGGTCGATCGTGATCATGGCGCGTTTCATGATGTCTGCCGCCGTTCCCTGAATGGGGGCGTTGATGGCGGCACGTTCCGCGCCTGATCTGATTTGATAGTTTTTATCGCGGATCCCTCGCACATGACACCGCCGCCCATACAACGTTTCAACATAGCCTTTGTCGTGGGCGATGGCCTTTGTTTCTTCCATATAATTGGCCAGCTCGGGAAAGCGTTGGAAATACAGCTTGATGTAATTATTCGCCTCGGCGGCCTCAATTCCCAATTGCCGTCCAAGACCATAACCAGAAATACCATAGATAATACCAAAGTTAATCGCCTTGGCCTTGCGTCGGGTTTCGCCGTCCATCTGATCAAGCGGGACGCCAAACACTTCGGACGCGGTAATGGCATGAATGTCGTGCCCATCCTTAAACGCCTGTTTCAACCTTGGAATATCCGCCATTTCGGAAATCAGGCGCAATTCCACTTGCGAATAATCAATGGATACAAGTTTTTTTCCCTTGGGTGCGACAAAGGCCGTGCGGATTTTGCGCCCAGCCTCGGTACGAATGGGAATATTTTGCAAATTCGGGTCGCTTGATGCCAAGCGCCCTGTCGATGTCCCCGCCAAGGAAAATGATGTGTGAACACGTCCTGTACGTTTCTCAATCTGTTCCTGAAGGGCATCGGTATAGGTGGATTTTAATTTTGACAAACCGCGATAATCGAGGATTTTTTGCACAATCGGATTAACGGGGGCAAGCTCTTCCAAAATGCTGACATTCGTGGACCAATCGCCCGTTTTGGTTTTCTTTCCGCCCTGAAGACCTATTTGATTGAACAAAACCTCGCCCACTTGTTTGGGGGAAGCAATATTGAATTGTGTGCCCGCTAATTCATGAATTTCACTTTCCAGCTTTGCTAAATCTTGTGCAAATTGATTGCTCATTTCCTGTAAGGTTTGGCGGTTGACCTCAATCCCCGCCATTTCCATGCGACCAATCACTTCGATCAATGGGCGTTCAATTTTTTCGTAGACACGCAACATGCCCGATTGTTCCAATTTCGGTTTAAGTTCATGCCACAGCCTGAGTGTAATATCCGCATCTTCCGCCGCGTAATCCAAGGCCTTATCCAGTGGCACATAATCAAAGGTGACTTGTGATTTTCCAGTACCGGCCACTTCCTTATACGGGATGGGTTTATGGTCGAAATAAAGCTCGGATAATTCATCCATACCATGTCCATGCATTCCGGCCTCTAACACATATGACATCATCATTGTGTCATCGATGGGTGTAACATTAACCTCGTGCGCCATCAATACTTGCCAATCATACTTGGCATTTTGCGCGATTTTCATGATCGAGGGATCTTCCAAAACGGGTTTTAATTCCGCCAAGGCCTCTGCTATAGATAATTGTTTAATATCCTCTCCACCGCCCAATAAATCCGCGCTTTCGCTTTTATGCGCCAATGGGATATATGCGGCCTTGCCAACCTCGATTGCCAAAGATATACCCACCAGTTCCGCCCGCGCAGGGGTAATACCCGTTGTTTCAGTGTCAAAGGCAACAAGTCCGGCATGCCTAGCCATATCGCACCATGTACGCAAAGTCACCATGTCCTGGATAAGAACATAGTCATTGTCCGATATAGGCGGAAATTCAATTTGAGGCGCAGGATCACTGATCGCCGTTGATGCCTTATTCCCGATCGCCGCGGGTTTTTGGCCAAGGCGTTTCAGGATGGAATTAAACCCCTGTTCTGTCAAAAATTCGACCAGTGTTTCGGTATTCGTATCATGCGCCTTAAGGTCATCCAACGCAAAGGGAACATCCACATGCGCATCCAGTGATACCAGCTGTTTTGAAATACGAGCATTTTCGGCGTTATCAAGTAAGGTTTCACGTCGTTTGGGTTGTTTGATTTCCTCCGCGCGGGTCAGTAATGTTTCCAAATCACCATATTCATCAATCAATTGTGCCGCGGTCTTGATCCCAATGCCCGGCACACCAGGGACATTATCAATACTATCCCCTGCCAATGCCTGTACATCCACAACGCGATCGGGTTTGACACCAAATTTTTCAATCACATCAGGCTCGCTCATAAATTTCCCCTTCATCGGGTCATACATGCGGACATTATCATTCACCAGTTGCATCAAATCTTTGTCCGATGACACTATCGTGACGTTGCGCCCCTGTTCCGTCGCCAAACGAGCATAAGTAGCAATCAAATCATCCGCCTCAAATCCCTCCATCTCCAACGGTTCCATCCCGAATGCGCGCGTACAATCGCGGATCAGACCAAATTGAGGGATAAGGTCTTCGGGCGGGTCGTCACGATTAGCCTTGTACTCGGCATAAATATCATTGCGGAAATTTTTGCGGGCGGCATCAAAGATCACGGCAATGTACGGAGCTTCCATCTCATTGAGCAACTTCACCATCATATTTGTAAACCCCAAAACGGCATTAACCGTCACACCATGAGGATTGGTGAGAGGCGGCAACGCATGATAGGCCCGGAAAATATAGGCCGACCCATCAACCAGATAGATATCTTTGTTATCGTTATGATCAGAAGAACTCATACCCCAATGTTATGGGGCATAAGCATTTTAAAAACAAGGATGGTAATAAAGTTATTCCACCAACGCCATATCGGTTCGGGCTCGCGCCAGTGCACTTGCGTACATCGCCTCTATCTCTGGGCGTTTCATTGTGATGTTATTTTTGCGAAGGCGTTTTTCGATATAATCAAATAATGTCGAAGGATGACAATTGCGCACGGAAAAAGACAAAACCGCATCGCAATAACGCTTGGTCGCGCGTTTATCCAATTTTAATTTTCCTTCGGCAATATCGCGCGCCAAAATGCTGCAGGCCTTCATATTGACGATAAACATCGCCTCATTATCGCGTGCGAATTTTGCTTCGAATGCTTGTTCATGCTTTTTAAAAGAATCCATAGTTTGATTACCCTTTATTGAAATTAACCCTAGATTAAAAGTATGACAAAAAAACCTTAACGAAATTTCAACACAGGCAAAAAAAATGCCCCACAGGGATCGGCCGATGGAGCACGGATATAAATTTAGGTTGTTTTAGTCAGCTTAAGGCTTTTTTGGGCCTTGTTTCACGAAATCAGCAATAGCTGTCTTAACACAAGCGCCTTTTTCAGCGGCTGTTTCTTTAACGGCAGCAACTGCTCTTTCAAAAGCATTCAAGCTTTTTCTCTCTAAAACAACATCATAATGGTGAATGTTGATGATAGGATTACTCATCAATATAACTCCCTTTTTGTTTGTTGTTATTGTGTCAATAATTGACACGACATATGTATAAAAAGGCATATCAAAAAGCAATCAAAAATTGTCTTAATATAAAGTCTAAATTAACATTTTATGCGAAATTTTATTTCAATGCGTAAAAGGCCACCGCTGCGGCGTTGGACACATTAAGCGTCGGAACGGGCCCATCCGTTGGCAATCTCATAAGGGATGTACAGTTTTCCTTTACTTTTTGCCTTAGCCCCGGGCCTTCCGCCCCCATCACGACGCAAATTTTATCCGTTTTTTGAATTTTTTGGATATCTTCACCTTCTTCATCCAAACCGATCACGGTAAAGCCCGCATCCTGTAATTGTTCGATCGCACGGGACAAATTCACCTCGCGAATAATGGGGATATGTTCCACCGCACCGCAGGCAGATTTGGCCAAAGTGCCCGTCACATCCGGGGCATGACGGGATTGAACAATCATGCCGCGTGCACCAAAGGCACAGGCAGACCGCAATATCGCGCCAACATTATGCGGGTCTGTCACTTGATCCAACATCACAAGCATCATTTTATCCCGTGTTGTGGATTGGATAATCAGGTCGGATAAAAACACTTCTTCAAGCGGGGAGCATTGTACGGCAATCCCTTGATGAACCGCACCATCAGGCAAGCGCTTATTCAACACAGACCGATCAACAATATCCGCCTTTGGGCGTTTTGAATCCTTTGGCGTTGTCCAAGACGCGGGAAAATCAGCGGTTTTTTCCGTGACCACCAAAGAATGGATCACGCGGTTGGGGTTTTGCCATGCCTCGCGCACCGCATGCGTGCCCCATAACCATTCTGTGTTTTTGATTTGTTGTTTTTGCATGAGAAAATATTTACCACGGAAAACACGGATTGCACGGATTTATTTTTAATTTTTCCGTGACTTCCGTGACCTCCGTGGTAAAAAGTTAACCATGTTTCACCCCGCCTTTGCCGCACTTGCCGCATTTTCAATGTCCGTTATTTTGGTAATTGCCAAGGCGGTTGTCTGGCTGTTTACAGGATCAACCGCCGTTTTGGCGTCACTGGTCGATTCCGCGCAAGATTGCATCGTGTCATCCATGAATTTTTTCGCCGTAAAATATGCCATGAAAGAGGCCGACCACGACCACCGATACGGCCATGGTAAAATGGAGGGGATTGCCGCCCTCATCCAGGCCGCATTTATTTTCGGGTCATGCGTGTTTATTTTCCTTGAGGCGATCCGCATGATGAAATTGGGGAATGTGCCTGATCACCCCTTCCTGATTATATGGGTGATGGTCGCCGCAATTATCGCCAATGCGGCCTTAGTGTTGTACCAACATATCGTCATTAAAAAATCAAACTCTTTGGCGATTGAGGCCGACCGCGCCAATTACACGGGGGATATTGCCATTCACAGTGGGGTTATCCTTGCGGCATTGTTAAATGACTTTATGGGGTGGCAATGGGCGGACCCTATGATCGCCATTGGAATTGCGGGATGGTTGCTCTATCTGGCTTATGGCATTGGGGGAAAGGCCATCAATATGTTGATGGACCGGGAATTACCCGATGATGAACGCGAAAAAATCAAACAGATTATCAAACGTACGAGGGGTGTGATTTCACAGCACGATTTGCGCACGCATTACCATGGGCAGATGATCCAGATATCATTTGATATCGAGGTTGACCCGTCCCTCAGTTTTATCGAGGCGCATAACATCGCCAAACGGGTTGAAGATCGGTTGCATAAAGATTACCCTCAAAGTGAAATTATGATCCATGTTGACCCGTGCGGCGATATTACAGACAGCCGCCATAAAAAGATTAAAAAACATCATGTCAGATAAAAATATTCTTCTATGCGATATTGGCGGGACGCACGCCCGTTTTGCTCGCTTAGAAAGCAAGGAACACTATAGCGATTTTAAAAAATACCGCCTGAATGAGTTCGCGGCCTTTCCTGACATTGTTCAAAAATACCATAAAGACATTGGATTACCATTTGCATCTGCGCGGTTTTCCGTTGCCCGAACACCATTTAATAAACGCATCGAATATCAACGCCATGCCGGCGACCCCGATTATGTGATTGATTTTAATATCGTTGAAGGTCAATTTGGGTGGACGGACGTGCCGTACCTCAATGACCTTGAGGCCGCAGCGCATGGGTTAAAAGTCATCAACGCCGATCAAATGGACATTGTAATCCCCGCCACAGGCGATACATGGAATGACCATAAAATCCTTATTTCCGTCGGTACGGGGATTGGGCATGCGGGGATTTTTGCTGATTTCATGATGCGCACATGTGGCGGGCATTTCCTGCCCATCACGGTGACGGACGATCATCGCAAAATTGAAAAATTTATTCGCAAACAAAAGGATGCTTCCCAAGCGTTAATCATGGAAGATTTTGTCAGCGGGCGGGGATTACGGGCGATTACCGAATATGTCTCGGCCTTTCCCAACGACGATATGACGCCGGATGAATTCTTAAATGACCTGAAAAATCATCCTGATGCGGTGCGGATATTTTTTGAATTTTTGGGGATCTATGCCCATAACATTGTGTGCGTCACAGGCGCCTATGGCGGCGTGTATTTGACGGGCGGGGTGATTGATCATTTGATTGATCATGACCTGACCGATTGGGCGGCGTTTGAAACATATTTCCGCCCTGGGATGGTTCAAGTTGTGGCTGATCGCCTCTCTGCGACGCCTGTTTCCTATGTTCTTCATAATGAGTTGCCTTTACTGGGATTAACCGCTATTTAAATCCGCATGAACAGAGATACCGTCAAAAGATGGGTCGAAAGCCCAAAATTTGTAAACACAATTATCGCATTGATTATCATCAATGCCGTGACATTAGGAATGGAAACCGCGCCATCCATCATGGCGAAATACGGCACGATTTTAATGGCGATTGACCGTGTTGTTTTATCGGTTTTCGTTCTTGAAATTGTTCTGAAGCTGTATGCTTATCGTTTCTCGTTTTTTAAATCAGGATGGAATAATTTTGACTTTATTATCGTGGCGATTGCCCTTGTTCCGACCAGTGGGCCTTTGGCCGTCCTTCGTGCGCTTCGAATCCTCAGGGTCTTACGATTGTTATCGGTCGTTCCGCAAATGCGGCGGGTGATCAATGCCATCGGCTATTCCATTCCGGGCATGATGTCGGTCATCAGTGTTTTATTATTGCTGTTTTACGTGTCTTCCGTATTGGCGACAAAATTATTTGGCACGCACCCCGACCCGCAAATGCAGGAATGGTTCGGCACCATCGGTGCATCAGGATATACCTTGTTCCAGATCATGACGTTGGAAAGTTGGTCCATGGGCATTGTCCGCCCAACGATGGAGTTGTTTCCATGGTCATGGTTATTTTTCGTACCGTTTATTATTATCACCAGCTTTGCGGTGTTAAACCTATTTATCGGGATTATCGTTGATGCCATGTCTATGGCCCAAGAAGAACCGCGCGAACAAGACAAACAGGACATTAAGGATTTTACCGCAGATGAAATCAACCAATTGCATGATCGACTGGATGTCTTGCAAAAAGAAATCGCAACCCTGCAAAAACTTTTGAAAAAGAAATAAAAAAAAGCCCCGTCAGGGGCTTTTATAAGATTTTCACTGACATCATCCGTCCTAAATCTTTTCAACCTGGCCGTAATCAAGCTCCACAGGTGTAGCACGACCAAAGATTGACACGGAAACCTTCAGCTTTTGCTTTTCTTCATCAATTTCTTCGACGATACCGTTAAACGAAGCAAATGGCCCGTCAATAACACGCAATTCTTCACCAATATCAAAGGATACGGCGGCGCGTGGTGAATCAACACCGTCTTGAATATTTTGCATCATGGCCTCCGCCTCTTTTTGAGAGATCGGAACGGGCTTACGTCCACCACCTAGGAAGCCCGTAACCTTGTCCGTATTCTTGATCAAGTGCCACCCCTCGTCAGTCATTTCCATTTTAATCAAAACGTAACCAGGGAAAATTTTACGTTCGGAATTCACACGTTGCCCGCGCTTCACCTCGACAACCTCTTCGGTCGGAACCATGATTTCCTCAATATCCTGTGCCAAGCCCTTTTTTTCGGCCTGCGTCATAATGTTGTCCGCAATCTTTTGTTCGAACCCTGAATAAACGTGGATGACGTACCATCTTGCTGTCATGTCTTTATGCTCCTGCTTTTATAAAAAATCTATCCTAATAACCACCGAATAACGGTTGAAATCACCTGATCAGCCAAAAATAAAAAAATCGCTGCCAACGTCACCATAATGAAAACCATAATGGTTGAAATAACGGTTTCCTGACGTGTGGGCCATGTGACTTTCTTTCCCTCGGCCTTAACCTGTTTTAAAAATTCGATCGGGGATGCTTTCTTTTTATTTTCTGCCATTGTTCGTATCTCTTTTGTTTCTGACCCCTATGTCTCGTGGCGACCCGTGGGCCGTTATCTAAACATATTCTTCGTATAGGGGAATATCAGTTTTATAGATCAGTTTGAAACAAAAGGCAAAATATATTTTACAAATAGTTTTGGATCTCGGATTTATAGTCATGCAAGGCGGTTTGCAACGCCTCAATCAGTGAATCCAGTTTTGTCTGAACATCCATATGATGGATGTTGTCTTGATTATCATTGATAAGTTTGTCCAACGTCGAAGCAATTGCGGAGACCTTAATCGCCCCAACCTGAAATGCGGATGATTTTAATTGATGGGCATAGGCTCCCACTTCATGATCCTGCCCCGCGCCACGTAAAACGGACATTTCCAATAAATGATCTTCAGCATCAACGATAAATTTTTTGACCAAAACAGCAAAATTATCACCAAGAATATCTCTGGATTCGGCCACTTGTTCGTGATCAATATTTGCTGAAAAACTTCCTGTTTCGGTCATTATAATGATATGACTATGCACGAATTCAAAGCATGTAAAAATAGTCGAATATCAATGTATGTAGATCCTTATAACTTTTTCAACGCCCACTTAACAGTGTGAGAGTAATCATCAATCCCGCCCTCAATAGGGATGCGCATTGATTACGGGCGATCTAATCCGCCGGTACAATACATACTCTCTTCCAAAGACAATGTGTCATGGTTAGATTGAAAAGCCCAGCCGGCTCCGGATGGAAGCCTGAGGAGAACAGATTGACGGTTATCTGTCATGGATGCTTTGACATTGGGGTGCAAATGAAACCGAACTGTGAAAGGTATGGTTTTCACAGCAATATTTCGCGCCAAAATATCCTCACCGCGTAAATCTTCCCCTTTTGAATCCAGGTAAATGCGCCGTGTATGGGTGAGGGCATAATCGGCCTCGTAACCATGATGCGTGCCCGAAAACAAGCTGGCACCATTCATGCTTTCCAATGAGGTTTTTGATTTAATTTTTTGTGGTTTGACATCCTTATCATTCACTGTCAGACAATTATGCGCCGCCATTTGCGATAGGGATTTGTGCCACCTTTCATCACCATAGTAGGTTCCGCAATTGACGATCAAACGATGATTGGCATAGGCCATTTCGAATGACAGAGGCGCAACATGATAGTCTGAATCCTTTCCGTGATCGATGATCACCGATGTCCGACCCTTTCGGATCGAGCTGTAACCATAATCAGGATAACGCGTGTCATTGCGACGAAACCGAGAATTTGACAAGCGTGTCATTTTTTCAATAATCGCCTTTTGCGGCAGCCATGTGCCCTGAAATGATGATAAATCCTTATCCGAGTGGGTTAAAACATTGAGTGTACGAACCGCTGTCTCGATGCGTTTTAATAACCATGCCGGCGCATCTCTGTCCGCCAATTGCAGGGAATGGCGCAGAGCAATTAATTTTTGCGAAAAATCAATTAATCCATTGCCGTCGCGTGTGCGAACTCCCTCATCGGGTAGGCTTAAATCTTCGACCGCACCGTATAACAATTGCATATAACTGTTGCAGGCAATTTCGTCATAAAGTGTCTCGCAATGACATTGTACCATCAATAAAATCCAAATCAGGTCAAACCGATCATGACGATTAAGCGATTCGTGTTTGTTTAAGTCATTCAAGAGATGTTGGTGTTGCTTGTAAAAACTTTCCTCCATCATCGCCATAAAATCATCCGGCGCGGTTTCAAAAGCAAACGGGTAAATCACCATCCAATGATACAGGCGCCATGCTGTCAGGCGAATTGTCCATGTTTTGGGGTGATAACGACCAAAATACGCCAACCACCGCGCCGTAATATCGCGCACACCGCGCCTCCCCACATCACCGCCCAGCTTTTGAAGCTCTGGCAAAAAACAAAATCCGTGTAACTTTGTGAAAAAAGGGCTTTCTTGCCATGGTGTGCCAATTAACCATTGATCATCAATAGGCAAGCGATGCCCATTCATATCAATTTGCCCCATGCTCGCCCATCGTCCACGCCCTGCATCGGCGGGAAATAAATCCGGTGGGAAATGCGAAAACTTTAACTCTTCATTGAGCGGACCCAGCGCAGCATGATACACGGGTTGCAGCATCCGTATGTGCGCTGCTTTTTGACTAAGGCCCCTAAGCCAATCTGCGGCCATGGCCTAAACCTCTTTCAAGGTGCGGATTTTATCGGCGTAACTCTCCGCCCCGTCCTTGAAAACATATGTGCCGGCCACCAAGACATTGGCGCCCGCTTCCTTGACCAATTTTGCAGTTTCATCCGTAATGCCGCCATCAACCTGCAGGTCAATATCGCGCCCTGTTTTATCAATCCGCGCACGTATATCGGCGATTTTATCTTCCAAAGAGATATAGCTCTGCCCACCAAACCCCGGATTCACCGTCATCACCAAAATCAAATCCACATCATCCATAAGATGATCCAAAACTGATGTCGGCGTTGCGGGGTTCAGGACAATCCCTGCCTTTTTACCCAGCGCCCGAATCTGTTGCAAAACGCGGTGTGTATGCTCATCCGCCTCGGCATGGATGGAAATAATATCCGCGCCCGCCTTAGCAAACGCCTCGACATAAGGCGCTGCAGGATTAATCATCAAATGCACATCAAAAACCTTGCCCGTGTGGGGTCGCATTGCCGCCACCACAGGCGGGCCAAAGGTAATATTGGGCACAAAATGCCCGTCCATCACATCCAGATGAATATAATCCGCACCGGCATGATCAATAGCCTTGAGCTCCTTTTCCAGATTGGAAAAATCACAAGACAACATGGATGGCGCAATTTTGATGTTTGACATGACTCTATGGTAAGTGATTTTTATTTCTTATTCCACTTGCCATTTTCATCCTGTTGCCAATAGGTCAGGTCGTGGCCCGCGTCTTTATATGCCTTCCACCGCGTGCGGGCCTCTTTGATGTGGGCATCCACGCGCCCGTCCAGCATCTCACAGACCATATCAAAGTCAGGAACCTTTTCAGATGTGCACCCATTGGTCAGCAGTAAAATAGACGCCTCGTTCTTATTGTCTTCTCCCTGGGTAATGAGGACAGGCTGTTTGTTCGCATGTGCTTCATGATCAACGCCATGGGGCAAAAAAACATTGGAATGAAATGTCCATAGCAGGTCATTCAGGCGATCAGCCTCTTTTTTATCGGGAACCTTAATCAAAACGCGGTTACCACTTTGCCATGCCTTCATAGTGATCGCGGGCAAGGCCTGATCCAAGGTCGATTGTTCCATGTGATAAAAACGAATGTCTGTCATAATGCTACATCCTTTGGCAAGGTAATAGTGACGGTCGTCCCCTCACCCAATACAGAATCAATCTCAATGTCTCCGTCATGCATGGCAATAATATTTTTTGCCAAAGATAAACCTAAACCACCGTAATTCCGCGCCGATCCTCTTTCCCCATGGGCGATGGCCTCGAAAGGTTCAAAAATCTTGTGTTTTTCATCCTCTGGAATACCAATCCCTGTATCAGAAACAATGATCGCAACGGTGTCTTTATTATCCGTTAATGTCAGGGTGATTGTACCGCCCGTTGGGGTATAGCTGATGGCGTTGCGGATAATATTGATCACTGCTTGTTTCATACGGCGTTCATCCATTACCAAAAGCAACGCCTTTTTCCGTGGTTTTTTCAATGTAATTTTTTGTTGTTCCATCCCCGCCCAGTCACGTGTGAGATCATAGATATGGTCAATCATAGACAGAATATTCGCCTCGGCCTTATCCAAGCGCAGGTAACCTGCCTCGATCGATGACAGGTCTAAAATATCATCAATCAAGGATGATAAACGATTAGCAGCATCAGTAATGCCCTGAGTATATTCACGTTGTTTATCGTTAATTTCACCAAAATATTCATGATTCAGGATTTCGGAAAAGCCGGAAATGGCATTAAGCGGCGTCCGCAATTGATAGGACACATTGGCCAAAAAGTCCGTTTTCAATTTTTCCGCATCAATTAAGGCCTGATTTTTGGCCTCCAAAGCTTCTTTGACTTTTGCACTGTCGGTCACATCTCGGTACGTAATCATCATCCCGCCATCAGGCAAAGTCACGGCCGAACATTCCAATATTGTATCATCCGTCCTAAAAATGGTTTCGCGAACATCCGTGCGCCCCACGACATGAAACAACAACCGCTCTTTAATTTCCTCCCAACTCTCGTCTTGCCCTTTGAAATATTTTTTCATCTTAGAAACAATGTCGGAAATATGAGGGCTTCCCTCTAACATTTCGGGGTTGAGACTCCACATTTTCAAGTAGGATGGATTATAGAACCGTAATCGCGCATCACTGCCAAACACGGCCACACCCTCGCCCAAATTGTCTAATGTTTCCTTTTGAACAGCAATCAGAGTGTTATAGGATGACTCCAATTCCAAGCGGCTGGTCACATCTTCGAATGTCATCATCAACCCACCCATTGGATGCGGCACCACCATTAAACGGATCGCCACACCATCGGGCAAATACATCATGGTTTGGTGTTGGTCGATCAAATTCGTGAACATATCCAACCATGATTTTTTATAATCCCGAAAATCCGCCTGTTCAGGCAAGCGGCGCATTTCCCGTAATTTTTCCAATATATCCCCCAGCACAGGGCGGGCGTTTAGCCAGCTATCCTCCAAACCCCACAAGGATGAAAAAGATTGGTTATAAAATTCCAAATGGTGATCCGCTGCAAAGATGGCAATCGCGGTTGATAAATTTTCCATCAATGCCGTATTGGCGGAAACATAGCGTTTCAAAGTGCCGCGCAATTCTTCTTGTGCAGTAATATCATAGGCCGAGTGAATAATGTGATTTTGTCCTGGGTCTGAAATAAGGTGAATGTCTTGTAACGTGCGCTTCCCATCCACAATCAGTCGCCCCGTGGAATGATCAGGATCGCCGCTTTCAATCACCTTTTTC
>CAJXOI010000003.1 GCA_913057885.1 uncultured Micavibrio sp. | reverse complement strand
TATCGTGGATAACGGCGCGGCGCGTGCCGCGGCTTGATGGCATATTTACAACCTTATATCGGTAGCTATAGACCGTATTTACAATAGCCACGAGAACAATCAAAATGATGGCAATTGAAAAAATAATATCCATATTACACACAAAAATTTGAATTTTGATACAGTCTAACATATATTACGCCCCAATATGAATTCATTAGGATTTAACAAACCAGAATCTGAAACCCGCGTGGTCGTTGCCATGTCGGGCGGGGTTGATTCGTCGGTCGTTGCCAGCCTGCTAAATGAACAAGGTTATGACGTTATTGGCATTACATTGCAATTATACGATCATGGTGCTGCCATCGAAAAAAAGGGGGCCTGTTGCGCTGGACAGGATATATATGATGCAAAGCGCGTCGCAGAAAAACGCGGCTTCCCACATTATGTTTTGGATTATGAAGATAAGTTCCGTCAATCCGTCATTGATGATTTCGCCGATAGCTATTTGCGCGGTGAAACACCTATCCCCTGCGTCCGTTGCAATCAAACCGTTAAATTCCGTGATTTGTTAAAGATGGCGCATGATCTTGGTGGGGACTGCCTTGCAACAGGGCATTATATTCAACGCAAAATAAACGCGGATACCGGCCAGGCAGAGTTGCACCGCGCCATTGATCCTTTGAAAGATCAAAGCTATTTCTTATTCGCCACGACACAAGATCAACTTGATTACCTGCGTTTTCCGCTTGGTGGATGGACAAAAGATAAAACCCGTTCCGAAGCGCAGAGATTAGGCCTCCTGACCGCTGATAAACCTGACTCCCAGGACATATGTTTTGTGCCTAATGGTGATTATGCGTCTGTCGTTCGTAAAGTAAGACCAGAAGCCGAAAAACCCGGATCCATTGTGCATGTTGATGGGCGTGTTGTAGGCACGCATAATGGTATTGTCAATTATACTGTTGGTCAACGTAAGGGGTTAGGCATCGGTGGGGGTGTCAGTGACAACAATGAACCCCTTTATGTTGTCGGCTTAAAGCCCGATACAAATGATGTTATCGTAGGGCCAAAAAAGGCTTTGAGCAGAAATATTATCACGATTCATGACTCTAATTGGCTTGATAATACTCCTGGATCTATCCAGGTAAAATTAAGGTCCGTTTCGCGACCATACGATGCAGAAATTTTGCACAATAGAGATGGGTCATCACAAATAATTTTAAACGATCCGCAATACGGAATTTCACCGGGTCAAGCGGCTGTATGCTATCGCGATGATCGTGTGATTGGCGGCGGATGGATTGTCAAATCAGACTATGATGCGGCTTTTGTTCGGTCGAAAGCGGCATAAAGCTCTATTTCTTCTCCCAACTGACAACACAATCACGACCTTTTCTTTTAGCTTCGTATAAAGCCTGATCAGCGCGGTCAATCCATTCTTGGATTCCTTCTTTTCGCCGTAATGTGGAAACACCAGCAGAAAATGTAATTTTTGTCAGCGGCTCACCCGTTTTACGGTGACGAATTTCTTTATTTTTAACAGTTTCTCGCAAAATATTAATGATTTTTGAGGCGCCCTCATTATTGGTTTTAGGCATGACAACTACAAATTCCTCGCCACCATAACGACAGACCAAATCCTGCCCCTTTAACCCCTCTTTAAACGTTTTGGCAACCAACCTTAAAACCTGATCCCCGACCTGATGACCAAAGGCATCATTAAATGATTTGAAATGATCAATGTCTATAAATCCTATTGAAATTGGCTCATCTTCCTCTAGCGCAGTGGCAACCATGCGCGATACTTCGATATCAAACCTTTTGCGATTAGGAATGGTTGTTAACGCATCGGTAAACGCCTCTTCCCGGATCAAATTGATCTCTTCCCTTAACTCTCGCATTTGCGTTGAGGATTGCTCAAGACTGTTTTCAAGGTTACGGTTTTCCTCCATCATCTTGTTAGCTTCACTCATAATTTTGACCACAAGCTCCTTTAAAGCTTCAGTGGTGGCTGCATCATTAACATATGAATTAATGGTGTCAATTGAACTCGCCATACCAACATTGGAGTTTTTAAAATCATCAAAAATCGTATCGACATTTTCCGAGGTCCGGCCGACGATTGTTTGCGCCTTTTCCAAGGCTTCAGTATTTTTTTGGTTATCCAAATGAAGACGATAGAGTTGATCACATCTTTCAGATGTTAATTCAAATCCCTGGGATTCTATGATATCGATAGCACGTGTAACTTCAGTATTTTCACCGCTAAAGTAAGTGTAAAATAGTGCAAAAATATTTGGCGTTGCATGCAGACCGGCCTCTTCAATTTTGGCCATGGCCTTTTCGGCGTATTTTTGGGCGGCGCCTTTACTGTGATTTACGTTATCTTTCATCAATCTCTAATTTCCAAGCATCCTTCTAATATAAAGAATCTAAATCCATTTTGAAGAGGGATCAAACGATTCCTTTGGAGCCGCCTTTAGTTTTTCCAAAACATCGTCAATTGTATCTGTTACCATCGCTATTTTTTTGTCGTCGGTCCGCATAAACCCTTGATCAATAATGAAATCAATCAAAGAAAAAAATGGTGTCCAATAGTCTTTTAAGTTAGCAATAATGATGGGTTTATCATGAATGCCCAACTGCCGCCATGTCATTACTTCACACGTTTCCTCCAATGTTCCGATCCCGCCCGGTAGAACCAAAAAAGCGTCCGAGTAATCCATCATCATTTGTTTGCGTTCATGCATCGTGTCGACAATATGTAGTTTAGTAAGCCCAGTATGTTGAATTTCACGGTCTGAAATATGTGTCGGGATAATACCGATAACCTCACCGCCATTATCCATAACGGAATCGGCAATAATGCCCATCAAACCAGCTTTTCCACCACCATAAACAAGGCGAATACCCGCTTTAGCCAATATCACGCCCATATTATGCGCTGCGTCTTTAAAGTCGTCGTCAACATTTATGGACGACCCGCAATAGACACATAACGATTGAATATCACTCATGATGGGCTTGTTTCCTTTATAATTCTTAATTTTACACTTTCATTATAGATAAAGAACGAGCTGCCGCAAGGCTTGTCATAGTTTATTTTGACGTCCATACTATGCTTACCAGAATGCTTTAAAAGGTTTTAAAATGTCTGAAAATTTAAAGGAAATATTGAAAACTATTCACACCCTTCTGATCCCCCCTATTCATCCCTCTGGGTGGCCTATCATTGTGGGGGTTGTGTTTATTGCCTTAATCCTCAGCCTGATATGGGATCTATTGGGTTTTATAGGCTTTATTATCTCAGTTTGGTTGTTTTATTTTTTCAAAACGCCAAGGCGATATACTCCTAAGCAAGATGGATTAATTGTCGCGCCAATTGGTGGACGAATTACCCAGATCACAGCCAATGCTGACCTTCCAAAAGAATTTGGTCAAACGGATGATGGCCAATACAGCAAAATTACTATTACACCCTCACCTTTTGATGCACATGTAATTCGTTTTCCAACTTGTGCGTCGATCACAAAAACCAATCTAAAAAGCCGTGCCGCCATGCATAGCGGTTTTGATAAAGCCGATGAAGAAAGCGACCATTATGCAATTATGTTTGATGTGCCTTTTAAATCAAAAACATATGGCATGGCTCTTATGATCACGGCTAGCGGTCCGCTCAGCAAAATTATTTTCGAAGCCAATGAAAATAAAAAATACGTTACAGGTGAAATATGCGGACATATAAGATTTTATGGATTTATTGACCTGTATATTCCCAAAAATGCTGCATTATTGTGTGACGTGGGGCAATCTATGATCGAGGGGGAAACCGTTATTGCCGATTTTGCATCTAAGGAAAAGCATCGTCAGGCCATAAAAAGGTAAGATATTATGCTAGATTCTTACCTACGTGTGCATATCGACCCGCCACTTAAAAAAATTGCTGCATTTTTTAAATATACTCCAATAACACCGAACCAACTGACTTGGGCGGGGTTTATTATAGGTGCTGTTGCGTGTTTTCTGGCCGTATTACAATTATATCTTTGGGCTCTATTGTGTCTTGTTCTCAATCGGTTGTTGGACGGACTGGATGGTGCGGGTGCTCGTATAAAGGATCAAAGTTCGGATTTAGGCGGTTATCTCGATATTATCTTGGACTTTTTTATTTATGGCGGCTTTCCCCTATGTATTGCAATTGGGCTTAGCACGATTGAGGCGGCCTATGCTACAGCATTTTTATTATTTTGTATCATTACTACGGGAACATCTTTTTTGGCCTATGCCATAATTGCCGCAAAAAATAATATGGAGACAGAGCACCAGGGTAAAAAATCTTTCTATTATTCTTATGGTTTGATGGAGGGAACAGAGACTATTTTATTTCTATGCCTCATGTGCTTTTTACCGCAGTATTTCGTAATTTTGTGTATTATATTTGGTGTTTTGTGCTTGGTAACAACGGCGACGCGTATCTTCATGGTGTCTCAGGTATTTAAATAGATCCGAGGTCTAAACGATAGAGCCTCAGCAACATGGGATTTTGATAACATATCGGCACCACCATCCAAATCCGCGATGGTTCGTGCAACCTTTAGAACACGGTAATATCCCCGCGCAGAGAGCTTCATACTTTCAATAGCCTTATCAAAAAATGATGACGTTTCATGATCCATTGTACAAAAACGATCAATGTCTTCAGGCGTCAAAAGAGCATTTAATCGGCCGACACCATTACGGACACCCTGAATATCGTGAGCCCTCTCAATACGGCTTTTAATAGATACACTTGATTCCCCGTCAGCATCGCGACGCAAATCAGAAACTGCAACTGGCGGAATATCAACAAATAGATCAATACGATCCATAAAGGGTCCGGATATTTTGGACTGATAATCCACACCGCATTTGGGTGCCCTTGTGCACTCACGCTCGGTGTCCCCCAAATAACCGCATCGGCAAGGATTCATGGCCGCAATCAATTGGAAATCAGCGGGATATACTGCACGGGATTGAACACGAGCAATAACTGCCTCTCGCGTTTCCATTGGCTGACGCAATGATTCCAGCGTAGCGCGATTAAATTCCGGTAATTCATCCAAAAATAATACGCCTTTGTGCGCCATTGATATTTCCCCAGGTTTTGCCCTTGTCCCCCCACCCACCAGCGCGGGTAAAGAGGCTGAATGATGCGGGTTGCGAAACGGGCGTGCGGCAATCAATCCCCCTTCGGGCAAAGTCCCAGCCAACGAGTGTATCATGGAGATTTCCAGTGCATCTTTAGCATTCAGATCAGGCAAAATGGATGGTAACCGTTCCGCCAACATTGATTTTCCTGCCCCGGGCTGGCCACACATTACCAGATTATGTCGTCCTGCCGCAGCAATTTCCAACGCACGCTTAGCTGTTTCCTGACCTTTAATATCGCGCATATCTTTTGTATATATCGCTTCGATTTTACTTGATAAATGCTGCGTTTTTACATTCTCTTCAATAATTTGCGTTCCTTTAAGATGATTGATCAATTGCAACACATTTTGAGGAGCAAGAATGCGATCAGACCCCGACCATGAGGCCTCGGCAACACAAGTAGAAGGGCAAATCAAGCCAAAATCGTGTTCAACAGCAAACATCGCCGCAGGTAGTACCCCAGAGATGCGACGCAAGCCGGCATCTAGTCCCATTTCACCTAACGCAATATAATTATCCAAAGCGTCTGAGGGGATAACATCCATCGCCGTTAATAATGCCAGTGCGATAGGCAAATCATAATGCGATCCTTCCTTAGTCACATCGGCAGGCGCCAAATTGACCGTTATACGCTTTGGTGGCAGAGATAAACCCATCGCATGCAAGGCCGATCGCACGCGTTCTTTCGATTCACCAACCGCCTTGTCGGGAAGACCCACAATTGTAAAGGCCGGAAGCCCAGACGCGATCGTGACCTCAACATCAACGGGCAACACATCTATGCCTCTAAAGGAAACCGTTTTGATTTTTGCAACCATAGCCATTTCTTGTCCCACAATAAGAACAAAAAGGCAACATTTTTTGTTTTTCTGACTCCCATAAACTTATAAACATGATACGATTTTTCACATCATGACGAATCCCCGAAGAAAAAAATTAAATGAAAAAGAATTGGGCTCTTTATATCTGCTTAGCAATGTCCCGATGATGGTTGATCGTGCTCTAGAATGCGGTGAATTTAACGAGCAGAATCTCACAGCAATGCATGAAGCTTTAGGCTCTCATGCGCCTGATATGGCTATGATTGCCATTTCATTATCCGGCAATATTTTGGCCGAAGCAATGAAGCAAACAGGTGAAAACCACCTTCAACCCCTTGCAACAGAATTAAAATATTTATCCGTTAATACGGTTGAAGAAGTTGGACGCATATGGATAGATGCCTGCCGATACGGCATTCACAATGAGGATGATATCAATGATATTGTCAATCAATCCGCCGATATTTTATGCATGCTTGGATCCATTTTCATGGAAATCAGCGAGGCCTGCACCCCAGAACCCTTAACCATCCGTGGCGTTGCCGCTACATTGATGTATCAAGCCGAAGCACACGCTGATTCGGCGCGCGCCTTACTTGAAAATGCCGCCCCAAAAACGTCTAAAACATCGATGGACACCATTCCGTTACCTGAAGAATTGCAAAATAAGCATTACGCCGATAACGTTGTTGCGTTTTCATTGTTCGGGGACCAGCGGATGCAGTAATGGAGCATGCCAGTCCAACGCAATCGCATCATATAGGATTTTCCCCTGTAGCGGGTTTGATTTTATTGGTCGGTTGGGCACTTTATCTTTTACTTTCACCGATTTACGTATTCAAAAGCGGTCTACCCCAGCCCGCTGACATACTTCTTTTTATCATTTCGGGATTAGGCATTGTTTTATTTGTTATGACCAATCGAATTGTTTTTAACCGGGTTTTTGTGGGACTTTTTGCGACGGTTGGCTTATTTTTCGCGACCAATATTACATATTTTTTTTGGTATAAGGATTTCGGATTTTTACTTTCTTCGGCCTATTATATCTATAATGCTATGGCGTTTGGCCTAACTATTCTGGTTTTTCGAGAATATCAGGAGAAAGCCGTCAGCGCCGCAAGGCTCATCATTTCTATTACCCTGATTTTTCAGGTTCTTTATCTGATATTGATCGATAATTTAGACGCATTACGCAATGTTGGGACATTTAACAACCCCAATCAACTGGGATATTGGACCTTACTAAGTGCATCTTATATTTTGCTCTTATGCCATGGTCGGCGCATGCAATGGTTTGATATTATCGGGTTTTTATGCGCCGCTTTTATAGTTAACGAGACATTATCCCGCGCCGTAGCGGCCGCCTTTGCCTTATTGACAGTCTTATTTATAATTCGACCTTATATATCCATTATTGCAAAAATTTTAATTGGATTCATAATCTGCGCAACTGTCTTAATCCAACTTGCAATCTTTCAAAACCCTATCCCAATTGAAACAAAGTTTACAAATCTTGACCGCTTGGCGCAGAGATTCATTGAAAAGAAAACAGAAGACGATAATGTCGCAGGGCGCGGGTATGATCGCATCATAAATCATCCAGAATATTTGATTCTAGGAGCAGGTGAAGGTGCACATCACCGTTTCGGATCACCCCTAGAAATTCACAGTGGTTTAGGTGCCATTTTATTCTCTTATGGCATTATGGGTTTTACCATATTTGGCCTTTTCATTTTGACCATATACCAACGCGCCCATTGGGCATTGTGGATTATCCTGTTTGCCGTCATGGGATATGGTCTAACACACCAACACGTTCGATTTACTGGGTTTTGGCTATTAATGGGCATGACCTATGCCATGACTAGATATGTTATCCCGCGTCGGGCACAGGCGTTTTCCCGTCCTCTTCGGTGACATCATCTTCGGTTTTAGATAGAAACCAGCGTGGATCTGTCGATTTAAGATCACGTGTAAATGTCCATTTATCTGTCATTTCCGTTACGCGATCCGGATGTCCGGCAATTATTTCACCGTTTTTATCACTGATGACATAGGTTTCATCGGCTGTAAACCGCAGCGTAACAAAAGCTGTTTTTTTCTGTTCAATACCGGCGGCCACAATGTCAATGTCCCTCACAGCATGAATTTCCGTTTCAACCTTTTCGCCCTTTGATTCGCGCTCTGTAATCGCGCTGTTAAATGCATCAAAGACATCTTTAGCGCACAAATCCTTTAACGTCTCACGATCACCAGAAGCAAAAGCCTCGACAATAATGGCAAAGGCATCCCCTGCATTGTCTTTGAATTGTTGAACATCGAAATGGCGATCCGCTAGAGCAATTTGAACAAGGCCTGCATCAACTTCTTTCGATCCCTCATTAATGGTAAGATCAGGAGCCATCGGGTTCATATCGATCGGCGGCAGGTCTGCACCGCTGGAGTCGTCAGCTTTGGGAGTTTCTCTGTCTTCATAAGGATTTGGGCGTTCTCTCTCCTCACCATGACGTGTTCCAATCACATTTTTTAACCAAAACACCATAACAGCGGCAATGATCATATATATAAGAATGTCCGTAGGCATAATTTGCTCTTGCTCCTTTTTCCTTAAAATAGCATGATACCGCACATAAGCAATAATGTAAGAAAGATTTGAAAATGACTGATGACACAGCCTCCAAAAAAGATCATGGATTACCCCTGACAATTCATGCGCAATATATCAAGGATTTGTCCTTTGAAAACCCAAATGCACCTGCGACCCTTATTGAAAAAGAGGGGGGAGCCCCAACAATGGACGTGAATGTCAATTTAGACAGTATGCCTATGGCCAAAGAAGGGCAATTCGAAGTAACACTCACAGTGAATATGGCTGCCAAAAGAAACGACACTACATTATTCATTGCCGAGTTGGTGTACGGCGTTGTTGCATCCGTATCCGATGCGGTGACGCAGGAACATGTCCATCCGCTTTTGATGATCGAGGTTCCTAAAATGGCCTTCCCGTTTGCCAGACAAATTTTATGCGACGCCGTTATCGGCGGTGGCTACCCGCCTCTTTTGCTAAACCCTGTTGATTTTGAGGGTTTATATATTGCGCAATATAAATCACAGAAAAAAGAAGGGCAGAAATAACTTTTTAATCTGTCTTTTTCCAAAGGGCAGCCTCACCCAGCTTATTGACCATTACCTGATGAGTGCTTAGCTCTTCTTCAGAAACTGGGAAAACCCTCGGCTCTCGTCTTTTCTTAGAGCCGTGATGCGCGGCCTCATTGACCGTATCACTGTTATCATTTTGCAAAGACGATAAATTCAAACCTGTTTGGCGGCCACCCAATAGTTCTAGGTAAACATCAGCCAATAACTCCGCATCCAACAACGCGCCGTGTAATGTCCGGTTGGCGTTATCAATGTCAAACCGTTTACAAAGTGCATCTAATGAGGCCGGCGATCCCGGAAATTTTTGACGCGCCATGATGAGGGAATCAACAATACGTGACAACGGAATGGCGGGGGCGCCCATTGCCTGAATATGATGGTTGATGAATTTCATATCAAATTCAGCGTTATGGATGACCAATTTCGCATCACCGATAAAGTCTAAAAAATCCGTGTAGATTTCGGCAAAGGTGGGTTTGCCTTTTAAAAATTGTTCGGTTAAGCCGTGCACCGCCACAACCTCGGCCGGAACATCTCGCTCTGGGTTAATATAGGCATGGTAATGATTGCCCGTAGGAATGTGATTCAGCAATTCAACACACCCAATTTCAACAATGCGATCGCCCGAAAAGGGGTCCATACCCGTTGTTTCAGTATCTAGAACAATTTCACGCATGAGCATATAGTAACTTCACTGATAAATTAGTCGAGTATTCTTTTAGATCTATTTAAGGCCTAAAAAAGCTTTAATCGCTTTGACCCGTCTATTCCTTTTGAAAGTTCGAATATCTTTTGATCTATAGCCGTTGGCCGCATGAAATGCCGATTGCGCAGAAGCCCTGGCGGCCGTGTGAAAAACATATTGCATGTATTTTTTTGTCATTAAATCCATTGAGTCCATAGCGCCAGAAGATTCTAATTCACTGAAGCGCTTAAGGCCCTCATTGTAATAAAGGGCGGCATCAAAAACATGAGCGGAATAATTCGTAAAACCTGTTTTCTTTTCAACCCCACACACAACATCTCGTGATAATTTAACAAGCCCCAAACGACGCCTTGATAAAAACGCACGCATGGTTGCAGCATTGAGGTCATCGGCAACACTGTTGAATGGGCCTTGTGACATAATAATAAGCATTAAATAGACATAAACAAAATCTGTTCGAAATACAAGGCATTTCTATAACCCTTGTTCATCCAACCATTCATTGAGGAATAATGACGCTTGATCGGTCAATTTTTCATTATAGTGGTGAGCATCCTGCTTCATTTGTTCAATAGATAGTCCCACCTCTTCAACCTGTTCAACGCCACCGGCGTACCATAATTTAAGCTTGCTTTCCGTGACTTCGGGATGACATTGCATACAAAAAACATGGTCGGCATAGCTATAAGCTTGTTTGGCATAGAGTTCCGAGGAGGCAAGCAAGACCGCCCCATCAGGCAAATCAAATGTGTCACCATGCCAATGCATCATCATCGTACCGGTTTTATCATGATCAAAATGGCGAAACGGTGTCTTCATACCGTCCTCATTGACCGTAATTTTTGACCACCCAATTTCTTTGCCTTGTGTGCCCTCGTAGACATTGGCGCCCAGTGCCTTTGCAATCATTTGCGCCCCAAAACATATACCTAAAATGGGTTTTTCAGATTCAATGCGTTCTTCAACAAATTTTTGCTCTGCGGGCACCCATGGATTTTTTTCTTCGTCATAAACACTCATCGGTCCGCCCAAAACGATAACCAAATCAGGATCAGTGGCAAATAACCTTGAATAATCAATATTGCGGGAACAAAAATATTTTACCTCAAAACCCCGTGATTTTAAGACAGGCTCAAAAGACCCCAAATCTTCATACCCAATATGTTGGATCGCCCAAATTTCCTTGTTATGCGTCATCACTCTGGTCCAAAATGGCTTTCAGGCCCGATTGATAGTCGGGATATTTTAATGTGATGCCTAATTTATCTTTAATCTTATCATTTGATATGCGCTTATTATCTTTATAAAAGCTCCGTGCCATAGGCGCCAAATCATCCTCGTCATAAGGAATCAAAGGCGGCACCTCAATATCTAGAAGTTCACAAGCATATTTTATCAATTCATGGGATGGCGCGGGATTATCATCAGCAAGATTATAAATATCGCCAGGTTTAGGTTGATCCATGGAGGCGATCAAAACCTGAATAATGTCATCAACATGAATGCGGTTAAATGCGTGCCCGGGTTTATCAATCCGTTTGGGTTGTCCCGCACTCACAGTTTCAATGGCGGATCTGGAGGGGCCGTAAATTCCCGCCAACCTGAAAATATTAATGGGAATGCCAGCAATACGCCTCAGTTTTAACCATTGCATCTCCGCCTTAGCGCGTTTTGTACCACGCTCTGAAGACGGGTTAATGCCCGAATTTTCATCAACCCAATCACCATCTCGATTACCATAGACAGCGGTGGACGATAAATAGCCAATCCATTCTACAGTAGCAATTTGCAATATGTCCCTTGCATGTGTTTGGAAAACAATATCACCACCTCGATTTGGGGGTGTCGAAATTAAAATATGCGTTACACCATCCATGGCAAAAAGGGGATCATTAAAAGGGGTATCATCGGAAAAAAGATAGGCCTTGATTCCGCTCTCACGGATGTCTTTTAGTTTCTCGCGGTCAGTGGTTGTAACAACAAAATCCCATTCCGCATTTGATTTTTGCAAAGCCTTCACCAAATGCTGGGCAACATAACCATAGCCATAACAAAACAGCTTTTTACGTGGGGATTTTTGAGCGTCACTCATGGTTTTTAATCGTTCTTATTCTTATCCAATATTAGTCGAGTTGCGTGTAATTTGCCGCAGGCGAAAAGCCAGGCACACGATCATCAATCAGTTGTTTGAAAGACGGTCGTGATTTTATACGCAAATACCATGATTTTGCAACAGGGTGATCATCCCACGGCACATCCCCAAGATAATCCACGGATGAGATATGTGCCGCCGCAGCCAAATCAGCATAGGAGATTTGATCCCCCGCCAACCAGCGCCGTCGTTCGATTAGATAGCTGATATAGTCCAGATGATAATGGATATTGGCATGACCTGCGCGCACAGACGGGCCATCAGGTTCCCCGAGTTTCAAAAATTGCTTCATCAATTTCTCGCCAACCAAATACTCAGTCACCTCGCGATTAAATTTCACATCAAACCACCCGACAACACGCCGGACCTCCGCACGCCCCACAGGGTCATCCCCCAATAATGAATTTTCAGGATAAACTTCGTCCAAATATTCACAAATTACTGATGAGTTGGCCAAAACGGTACCGTCTTCTTCAATCAATAAAGGCACATCACCGGCTGGATTCATCGCCATATATTCAGTGCGCCGCTCCCATGTTTTTTCAATGAGAGCCTCGAACTTTAGATTTTTTTCAGCCAAGGCCAGTCTGACCTTTCGGGAATGGGGGTGAAGCCATAGATGAAACAATGTTCTCATAGGCAAAAGAATAGCGGAAATTCAAACAGGCGTATAGAGGGGTGAGCGCCTAGAAATATGATTTAATTTCATCGACCTGCGCCTTACGCACATAGACCGGTATTTCCTTTACGCCCAATGCTTTAGCGGCCGCGACAATTTCGCGACCAATGCCAATCTCTATACCTTCCATGATTCCTATCCCTATAATGGGTTTGGAGACACCCTCACCCCGTCTAAGCTTTTCTTCAGCATCAACATAACGTTGTAGGGTCTCGTCCATCATATCGCCCGTGCTTTTGACCGTTCCATCTTTGTTTAATAACTCATATGAATATAGCGACGTCGCCCACGCCATCATAATTTTATCAGGCGAAAGCGATATTTCGACATAATCATCCGGCGCTTGCTGAACCACTTCGTGATCTTGAAATTGCGACTGAACATCCATATTTTTTATGATACAGTAATAACACTGAATGAAAAGCACAGAAGGTAAGCTCTATGACCTCCAAATCTTTATCGATAAAAACAGCAAAAGAACCAGCCAATAATCCTGAAATCATAAAAGTTCCGGAATCCACAGATCAGGTGGCTTGTGACGGGGGACATCCTGCTTTGGGTCATCCCTTAACCTATTATCGCTTTGACGGTGCGGATTATGTTGAATGCGGCTATTGCGACCGCCGATTTGTCAGGAGAAAGTAGTGCTCGACATCATCGGCATTGCGCTGTAATGATATGATCCATGGATAAGACAACTGATACCGAATTACCCGAAAACGGCGCTGTCAATGAGTGGATGGAGCTTGTTAAAACCGCCATTTTGGCCGTTCTTATAGCTGTTATTATACGGTCATTTCTTTTCGAACCTTTTAATATTCCCTCAGGATCAATGAAGCCGAATTTATTAGTTGGTGATTACCTTTTTGTTTCCAAATTTTCCTATGGCTACACACGGTTTTCCGTTCCATATGGCGTTGCCCCTATTCCGTCACGCATTTGGGACAAAGAACCGACACGCGGTGACATCGTTGTTTTTAAATTACCCACGGACACATCTGTCGATTACATTAAACGCGTAATTGGCATGCCTGGCGACACAATACAAATGCGCAACGGACAATTATTTATTAACCGTCAACTGGTTCCACGAGAATTTGTTCAAAATATTGACACGGATCAATCAGATCATGGCAGTATCATTCGCGAATATGTACAAACCCTGCCAAATGGTGTGCAGTTCAATATCTGGGAACATTCAGATAATGGACGTTTGGATAATACGCGTCTGTTCACAGTGCCTGAGGGGCATTATTTCGTTATGGGCGATAATCGCGATGCCTCTGTCGATAGCCGGGTTTTCCCCAATCCCGATCCGTTGATGCCCAGTCACAATAACCTGGGCGTTGGCTTTGTTCCCTATGAGAATATTTTGGGCAGGGCAGATATTATATTCTTCTCAACCAACGGCTCGGCGGCATTGTGGGAACCATGGAAATGGCCATGGACTATTCGTTACGAACGCCTTTTTAATTTTATTAAATAAAGAGATGTGATCATGGATATTGATGCTATTCAGGATGCGCTGCAATTTAATTTTCAAGACACAGACTATATTCAAAAGGCCCTCACTCATTCCTCGGCGCATCATGACTCAGAGGGCAAAGACTATGAGCGATTGGAGTTTTTAGGCGATCGTATTGTGAATTTGATTGTTGCGGATTTATTATTTCATACCTTTCGTGAAGAGCGAGAAGGTGCATTGGCCAAGCGGCACACTGCTTTAATTCGTACGGAAACGCTAGCTGATATGGCACGTGAGTTGAAATTAGGTGAATTTGTTTATCTTTCTGATTCAGAGCGCAAGGCTGGTGGCGCCGAAAATGATAATATTTTGGCCGATATAATGGAGGCGGTAACCGCTGCCATATATCTTGACGCCGGGTTTGAGAAGGCTGAAGATTTTTTTCACCGCGTTTTAGGCGACCGCCTTCACAGCATGGCTGAACCCCCACGCGACCCTAAAACCACATTACAAGAATGGTCGCAGGCCCAAAATATTGGTCTTCCTATCTATGAAGTCATCGGCCAGGACGGCCCCGACCATGCCCCCACATTTACTATTCAGGTTTCATTGCCAGGATATGAGCCCCAAAGCGCCAGCAGCACATCCAAAAAACGTGCTGAAAAAGACGCCGCACAAAAATTATTGGATAGTATTTTATGAGCCAGCAAAAGAAATTTGGAGCAATCGCCCTAATTGGCGCAACAAATGCCGGTAAATCAACACTGACAAACGCCATGGTCGGTGAAAAAGTGGCAATTACCTCGCATAAGGTGCAAACAACACGGTTTCAAATTCGCGGCATTGCTATCCACGACCACACGCAAATTGTGATTATTGACACACCTGGTTTTTTTAACCCCCGCCGTGCCTTTGACCGTGCCATGATCGCAACAGCGTGGGATGCGTTACAAGACGTTGAGATAGTGGCACTGATAGTTGATGCGTCCAAACCATTTGACGACCATAAGCATCAACCTTATTTGGACCGAATTTTATCTGAAACCGATGAAAAAGATCGCATCCTTATTTTGAATAAGGTTGATCAAACCGCAAAAGACAAATTATTACAGCTTGCGGCGCACCTGAATGACCTATGTCATTTTGAACGAACATTTATGGTCTCTGCCCTCTCTGGATCAGGGGTAGGTGATATTTTGAATTATTGCGCGCATGTCCTGCCAGATAGCGAGTGGGTTTATGATGCCGATGAAATGACCACCATGCCCACGCGGATAATGGCGGCGGAAATAACCCGCGAAAAAATTTATGAGCGATTACACCAAGAATTACCCTATAAAATTGCCATTGAAACTGAGAGTTTTGACCCAGCCGATGACGGCAAAGGCTATGCCATTTCACAAATTGTAATTATCGAAGACAAAAAACATAAACCCATTATTTTGGGAAAACAGGGCCAAACCCTTAAAAAAATCGGCACCATGGCACGCGAGACAATGATGGAGTATTTTCAATGCCCCGTTCATCTTAAGCTTCACATCCAACATCGCGAGAAATGGATGGATAAGGACGAGGCATTTTCCCAATTTGAAACATAAACCTGTGGGTAAAATCTTTAAAAAGCTTCTTTGTGGATAATGTCGTAAATTTTTCATTTCTTTCTATTCGGTGATTCTCATCTTTGCTAGGTTGAAATCTGTAAGCCAACATTATTATTAATAACTTATTGAAATTATTCCGCTTTATCGGGAAGGACACTAAAAACTATGGGAAAAACGACGTGGAGCGATGAACGTGTTGAGCAGTTAAAAGAGCTGTGGGCATCGGGAAAAACGGCGGCAGAAATTGCCAAAGAATTAGGTGACGGATTAACCCGTAACGCCATCATTGGAAAAGCGCACCGTTTGGGCCTTTCAGGCCGCATCACACCTGTTCAGAAAAAGGTTGATAAACCCCTACCCCCCGAAGTAAACGATATCCCCGCCAAAAACGGCGGAATCAGCCTTTTGGAGCTCACAGAAAAAACATGCCGTTACCCCTATGGCGACCCTAAAAAGCCGAATTTCCATTTTTGTGGCTCGAATTGCCTGCCTGGCTTGCCCTACTGTGCAGAACATGCTGCAGTGGCCTATCAAATGAACGCTCGCAAATTTGCCATTAACGAGGATGTCGATTTCGACACCAATAAAGAAGGCGATGCGTTGGCCGAATTAGACGAAGCCGTCAACACTTAATAATCTTGGCTTTTGCTGTATGCAAAAACCCGCCAATTCGGCGGGTTTTATTATGGAGTTTTGTTTTTTCTTATGTCATTTTAATCATCGTGATTGCCCATATCACGGCGATAGGCCTGCAAGAGGAAGGGTTGTTGATTTTGCCCCGCATTCAACCCCACGCGATCATTAAAGATCCGCCGATTACGCCCGTGGCGCGCATTCCAATCGGCCTCATTTGGGCGATGCGGATGACTGAATTTCACATTATGGGTTGGGATATACCCATTCCTGTCAATGGCCGCACAAAACACGACCTTGTCTGAAAATTTCAATACGGGCTCTTGCAGTGGCGGCAAAACCTCATCGGTAAAGGCGGTAAAGCGCGTTATATGTTGTTGCGGAT
>CAJXOI010000002.1 GCA_913057885.1 uncultured Micavibrio sp. | reverse complement strand
CAAGTGGTGACACATCACCATTGTGGCCATCGCAATTATTGTTATCAGGCATGGAATTAATATTTGTTTATGATATTCGAATATTCCTGCCGCGCAAAGGGTACGCACAATAAAAAACCAATGCGGTATGATAAGGCCTGCAGAAAGCATAACAAGCGCCCAGCAGACACCGATCAAACCATAATATGATCCGGTATATACGGCCGGGAAGACCAATATTAAAGATATCATATTCCAATAAAATCCTAATTTATAACGACCTTTTGCAACGATTAACGACCCTAACGGATTTGCGGTCGAGCGGAGGGCACCATAAATGCATAAAATTTGAATAATCGGCGTTAGTTCCGTCCATTCGCTGCCAAAAACAACGTTGACAATTGTTGCTGCAAAAATACCGATGAAACCATATATTGGGAAATTCACTGATGCTAAATAATTGGTGGTTTTTAAATAGATCCCTCGCAACAAAGTGATATCATTTTGCATTTTGGCCATAATCGGCACTGTGACTTTTGTTACAATCGGATTTATGATTTGCGCTGGGCGGATGATAATTTGTTTAGCGAGATTATATAGGCCCAACGCATCAATACCCAGTAACTTGCCAATTAAAATCGAGTCTATGTTATAAGATAATAATGTGACTATCCTCTCAGCAGCAGTATAGGTTCCAAAATGCAAAAGGGCGCTAACTGATTTGATATCAAAATAAAAACCGGGCTTATTCTTTTTGTAACCAAGAACCATATATCCAATTGCCAAAAACAATGATGATAGAATCGCCGCATAAACAAGGGCATAAACTCCAAAACCGTAATAAGCCATGCAAACAGCAACACTCAATGCAATGATTTTGCCCACCATTTCAATGACGGCAATTATTTTAAACTGCAATTCTTTTTGCAAAAGAGTTTTGGGTTGTTGCCCCAGGGCATGACAGATAAAGCATGCACTGATCGTAATAAGAATATTTGCCAGGTCAGGCTGATTATAAAAATCGGCGATAATAGGGGCTGAACAAATGACAATACATGCAATCGTCCCTGCGGCCAGAATGTTGAGCCAGTATAATGTACTTAATTGTTGGCGATGTATTTTATCATGATGGATGATGGCGCTACTAAGTCCTATATCAGAAAAAGCTTGTGCAAAATTGATTGCTACAACGGCCAATGCCATTAATCCAAAGGCTTCTGCCTCAAGAAATCTGGCTAAAATAGCAATTTGTATAAGTTGCAACACGATACCGAAGATTGCCGACAAGGATGTCCATTGAAGTCCGGTCTTTCCTTGCTGAATAATGCTCATCTGTCCTCGTGATGTTTTGCTATTTTTTCAACCAGTGCGCGTGTCCTCTGATCGCACGCGTCCGAAGACCAATATTGACGCACAATGTCTCTGTTTTTGTATTGGTTTTCGGCGCTGAGAGGTGTCATAAGATTCTCTTTCAAATCGTCACAATCATTAAGTGTAGCCACTTCGATTTCCATACTCTTAAGAAAATCATAAAGTGGATTTTCTTCACGAAGAAACACTTTTGTTCCGCAATAGAGCAATATGATGATAGTCCCTAACGCCTGCTGCCTCAGATGATTCATGATGGCATAGTCGCATTGGGCAATCATTGTGGAATAGTCTTGCAATGGCATGAGGTCAATGATTCCATGAAAATTGTTTCCAAATACTTCGCCCCCCTTTTTCTCAATAAGCCTGGCATAATTTTTATTGCCATAGCCAAGCGGAGTAATAATTTTTCTATTTTTTAAATCTACAGTCTCCAAAAGAGCAAAGGCATCAAGATGATTATTGCTTTTATTAGCGCTATTCCCCAAAAGAATATCTTGTGTCTTATTTACTTTATGGTCAATTGGTAAGGGAAAAATATCGTTTTGAAGGTCGCCGTATTTCCACTCGATAAATTCTGGCAAAGCTATATTTGTCGATGATAAGGCATATTCGTTTTTCAATACCGGGGCGAAAAAATTGATGCGTTTGACTGCAAGGTTTTTACGCCGGTTTTTCCTTGCTTTGTAGCGTTTGAGAAAAGATATGACGTTCGGGGCGAATGGAATGGTTTTTAGACAAGCAGGGCTTACTTCAAACTGACGGTGTGTGAGGGGCAAGTATAAATTCCGCCCTATTAAATCATAATAGTCATAGCCCCATCCTAACCATATGATTGGAGTATAGTTCGGCGCCGCATCAATTAAGGGGTAAAATTGCTTTGAGAGGCTGTGCAAAATAATGGCGTCATATTTGGCCAGTTCCGAGATGTCAATTGCATGAATGGTGCTGGGGTCAGGGATGTGTTTGTCAGGTTCTGTTTTTAAAAGCTTTTGATGACGTTCGCCAATAAGCCAGAGATCATTATCACAGAATTTTTGAAGCATCCTCATTGCAATATCTGCAAAACGCTCGTCTTCTGATATATGCAATATGTTCATTTCGACCCGATTACAAAAAACATTTAGGGGAAGGGAAGCGCGAAGATGGATGGAGCGGATGACGAGGTTGAGGCAATGCTGTCTCCGCAAGCTACGAAAGCCTTGTGTTTCCTCAATTCTTAATTTTCAAAACACTCAACTTATAAGTAAAAGTGTAACAAGTTTGTGTAACAAACACCAGACCAAAACGCATTTACAAAACAATTTATTATAAGGTGATTTCGCTGAGAGAATTGGTGTGACAGGAGGGGGGAGGGAAAAAGAGGGGAGAATGGAATTTAGTATTTAAGCCCTCTAAAAATTTTTAGTAGATTTAACTAATATGAGCTTCCAAACATTTTTGTTGAAGAAGTATGGATAATTATTGTGTAAAGTCATCATAGCCGATGGGGTTTTTCTTCTGAGCATTACTATGTGCGCGGCCTATCATTTTTGTTATAGATCCATGTCCCGCCTTACTATGGCCTTTCTCAGTTGACGCAGCCTTAAAATACAAAAGAATGAATACCCTCAGAGAAGATGTAAAACCTGTTTTTTTATCGCTGTTTTTGTAAACCAAAGTACATATTTCATGAATAGTAGACTTTTCTCTTTCAGCAATATCTTTCAGAGATTCCCACATATATGTCTCAAGACGAATAGATGTTCTCTTTCCAGCAATATTTACGTTATACGACTTAAGACGAGACATGTCCTTAAAACGATTTCCCTTTTTTATTTGTTTATTATTATTACTTGTAGTACCAAAAAAGAATGTTATCTGCAAAGGAATTAGTTCGTTTTGAGAAACACATAGACCTTCCAGATTTTGGAGAGGAAAAACAATCTTTATTAGCGTCTAAAAAAATTGCAATGATAGGGGCAGGCGGTTTGGGCTGTCCAGCATCGTTATATCTTGTCGCAAGTGGGGTAGGCAAACTAGATATTTATGACGATGACGTTGTTATGATGACAAATTTACAAAGACAAGTCCTGTACACTGAATCTGACAGTAAAAAACCTAAAGTTGAAGCTGCGCAAGTAGCATTAGAAAAGACAAATCCTTATTGCAAAATAAATAGTATTCAAGAAAAAATATCTGAAGATAATATTCATCTAATTCAAGGGGTGGACTTAGTTGTTGATGCCACAGATAATTTTAAAGCCCGCTATCTCCTTAATAGATATTGCTATACCAATAACATACCTTTGGTGACTGGCTCTGTTTTACACTATGTAGGGCAAGTCATGCTCTTTCATAGCCAGAGAAACAACGATGTCAAATGCGGATGTTATAAATGCTTATACCCTATTCAGCCAGAGAATAATGAAGTTCCCACATGCAACGATTCAGCCGTATTTTCTCCAATTACAGGAACCATAGGAACTTTAATGGCAACAGAAGCTCTAAAAGAGCTATTGGGCATTGGTGACAACTTACATGGTCACATACTGTTATATAACTCGCTGAGCATGAGTTTTTCTAAAATGTCAGTTCCGCAAAACCACCAATGCGAAGTTTGTAGCTTATAGCATAACATTGTATTCAAAGGATTTTTTTATTTACAAACAATATCTCTTTGAAATAAGGTCGCGCAGTGATTAATGAATTAAATGAACAAAGCTATCAATTTCCCTATATATGGGACTCTGCCATAGAACAAGACGTCTTAGCTCACGAGATTCTCGATGGCTTTAAACATATTCATATCCATGGGTCAGCTGGGATAGGCAAAACCAGATGCATTAATGAGGTAACAAAGATATATCACAGAAAATATCAAAATCTAAAACTTGCGAGATACGACACGCAATATAACTTGGTAGACCATATTGACCCGCTAATTTCAATTGCAAGCCAGCTAAACTTGGATTGTATGAAAGGGCTAGATGAATCTCTGGAAACTAAGGCAAAGAAAAACGAAATTTTAATTATTTTTGAAGACATTCATTACGTAGACGATGCACGTGATCAATTGATTGATTGGATTATTGACCGATTTACAAACCACTCTTTGCCAATCACGCTTTTAACCTCATCAAGAAAAGATTGGCAAGGCTGTAAAACCCATAATTTTCATACTATTCATATACAGAAGATGAAAGCTAATAAGGCTCATGACCTTATTGAAGCAGGCTGCAAAAAAAATAAGAACCTCAAAACGATTAAGGCAGAGCTTGCTAAGAAAGCTAAAGGGAACCCACTCTTTATCTGTGAAGCGATGAAACTCTTGGGACAAAACAATGACTACAATATCGAAGCCCTGAGTAACATAGAAACCCTATATTCCGAAACACTGGATAATTTTAACGATGCAGAAAGAGAATTATTAGAAGCCGCATCGATTATAGGTTTCAAATTCCACCTTCACGAGCTAGAGATACTGTTGCCACATCGTCAAAAATATTTGAGCAGTATTCTCGATTCTTTATGCCAAAGAGAGATTTTGAGTTCTAATCCCTCCAAAAATGTATATGAATTTTCACATGTTTTGCAACAAGAGAGCATTTATAAGCAATTGGTTGATAACCGGCGTATAGCATACCATATTGAGCTTTTCTATTTATATAAAAATCTTAGAAATTTTGAAGCCTGCGGTATGCACCTTTATAACGGCGGCCAATACAAAGAATCAATTCCTTATCTTTCATATTCAGCAAGACACCTTTTAAAAAGAGTGCAACCTCAAAAAGCTGAGCTTCTCTTTAGAAAAGCTATTTCTGCATTTAAAAATATTGGAGCTACTCATAAACATTCGTATCGAAAGCTCCAAAGAGACTATTGCATGTTATTAACGATGCAGGGAAAAGTGACCGAGCTTGAAAAGTTCTATTCTGGGATGAATAAAACTAATTCCATGGACTTCTGCAGCAAAGATACTGAATTTATGGGATTAGAAATTACTTATCGGTGGCTCTCGAGTAATTATGATCCTGATTATGTATTGATACTTTTAGATAAAATACCAAATAGCCAAGCAATGGCGATGAATAAATTAAGACTATTAGCTATGTTGGTAGATTTTGGTCGTTTCAAATTAGCTCGTGAGAAACTAAGAAATTTTAGAGAGCATCATTTCAGCAGCCATAATTTTTTGACGAGCGCATCTTTTACACCTATCGAGACAACATATAAAGCCCTTATTGCAAATCTATACGCGCAAACTAATCAAAAAAACAAAATGGATCATGCGATTGATGACTGCTTAATTTTATTAAACCAATGCGAAACCCCTTCGAAAAAAGTTTATGGGCTGGCGTTTTCTGCAAAAGCATTTCAGACTCAAGGCCAGTACGAGAAAGCTAAGCCCTTAATTGAAGAGGCTTACAGTATAAATCGAAAGCATAAAATCGGTATCGTAACGCCTGATGTCCTATCAATCTATGCAGATAACTTAATTCACACAGGCAATCCAATAATGGCACTAGCTATTCTTGATGAATTGATGGAATTTATTCATCAAAATGGTATTGTTGCGAACGAGGCCATGCACATAATCGTCCAAGCAAAAGGCTTTCTTGACTTAGGAATGAAAGAAATTGCTAAGACCTTGGTGATAAAGTCTATGGACATTGCGGATAGGCAAAAAAACATGTTTCAGAAAGCCTCAGCTTGCCTTCTGTTAGCTAGAATCATTAAAGATGAAAACAGCAAATACAACGATCAAACCCAGGACGAGATAAGAGCCCTTCTTCGAATCACCAAGGATATTGCTATTGATTGTGGTGCAGAAGCTTTATTGAGCGAGTGCGACAAAGTCGTACCATAGTATGTTTCGCACAGCCGACTTCTGTTCCCTTTAATTTCTTGTAAACTAATAATTTTTTACATTTTTTAGCACTGTAAAGAGTAATTTTTTGCAAATTGCAAATTGCATTAAATCCCCCCTCCTCAAAAATGTTAACCGTACTTGTTAGTAAGTACATCATTACAAACTAAGGAGAAAAAATATGACTACTCGTAAAAAAATTGTTTTAACAAAATCATACATTCACAAATCTGCTTCACCATTCTTCGAAGCCGATAAAGCTCTAGGTTAATTTTTTTTAATCAGATGCTCGTTTAAATGGGTGTCTGATTATTTTAAATCTATGCAAGCTAAAAAGTTTTTAAATGGAACACATAGAACACAGGCACCTGAAAATACTTTTAGGAAGGTTGAGCCTTTTCTGAGAAAAATGGGTATCACACGTGTAGCGAATATTACTGGTTTGGATGAAATAGGCATCCCTGTATATGCAGCTTGCCGTCCTAATTCTAAATCTCTATCGGTTTCTCAAGGAAAGGGGCACTGCGATTACTCGGCAAAAGTATCAGCTGTTATGGAGTCGATAGAGGGATATCATGCCGAAAACATAACCCTTCCAATAGTGCATTCAACATATAAAATTCTACGTTCCAAAGAATACAATATGGTGAATATTGACCGTCTGGCACGGTCTTTAGATCGTGATTTTTGTGAAGATTCAACGGTTCTGTGGGTGGAATGTAAAGAAGTTGTAAGCAAAAAATCTGTATGGGCACCATACGAAATAATAAATGCTGCTTTCACAGTGCCAGTTACAGATGACTATGGGTATTTTATCGCTGATAGTAATGGGCTAGCTTCTGGTAATACATTGTCTGAAGCAATTAATCATGCTCTATTCGAAGTCATTGAAAGAGACTGTTTAGCGCTGTGGCAATTAACGCCTGAGAATATTCAGTCGCAAAAACGAATCGATATTGAAACAATCGAGGAGCCCTTCCTGAAAAAAATGATTGGGAAACTTAAATCTAGTAATATTCATATTGGTGTATGGAACTTAACTAATGATCTCAACATACCAACATTTCTATGCAAAATAATATCAGATAGGAATATAGGGGTTCGTCCAGCTTATGGCAGTGGCACACATCTTAATAAGAATATTGCCTTATCACGCGCCATTACAGAAGCAGCACAAAGCAGATTGACTTTTATTTCAGGAGCGCGAGATGACCAGTATGAAGAAATTTATGAAAGTGAAATATCTTCCGAAGTTTACCAATCTTGGTTGGACAAGCTTCACAATACCTCAGCGGCAATATTAAATGATTTTGCCCAAATCATCTCAAAAGACTTTGATCATATCGAGGAAGACCAAGAATACGTGTTAGAGCAACTCTCAAAGGCTGGTTTAGATCAAGTAATTTATGCCGACCTTACCAAATCACAATTTGGTATACCTGTTGTAAAAGTTGTTGTGCCTGGTCTTGAGGGCGTCACTTACCCTGACAGACGCTTACTGGGTGAAAGAGCCATAGAGTATTACGAAAAGTATGGAGTAGGTGCATGCGAAATGACATCATAATATTTAGAGGGCCTAGTATTTCAAGTGAAGAGGCTAGAAAATACTCCGATGCCATTTTTCTTCCCCCCGCAAAACAAGGTGATATGTATAAAGCCTATAGCCAGTATAAGCCCAAGGCAATGGGGTTAATTGATGGCAACTTTGAGAGAATTCCATCTCCGTGGCATAAAGAAATACTCTATTTAATTTCACAAGGCGTAAAAGTTTTTGGTGCGTCTAGTATGGGTGCGCTTAGAGCCTCTGAACTTGATATGTTTGGTATGTTTGGCATAGGTGAAATTTATGATCAATACTCATGTGGTTTAATTGACGATGATGACGAAGTTGCTATTTTGCATGCGCCAGCTGAAATGGATTACACACCCCTATCAGACGCTATGGTTGATATTAGAGCAACACTAGAATTAGCCGAGAACCATGGCGTACTTACTCCAGATTTAAAAATTTATTTAGAACATTTTTACAAACGCAGCTTTTACAAGGAACGCAAATATCACAATGGAATAAGTTTTTTTAAGCATAGCTATCCCGATACAATGCAAAGTTTCTCTGAATGGCTTAAGGAAAATAAGATTCATCAAAAACGGGATGATGCGATTTTGTTATTGAAAATAATTCAGCGATATGAAGTTTTCCCTAATAACAACTTTCAATTTAATAACACCGTTTATTGGCACAATTTAAAATTCACAATTGATCAGCAAATTACCCAGCAATTACAGGAGGAATTGGTATGAAGATACAATATCTTACTTGGCTTTATGAAAAAACAGGCAAGCATGAGGACTATATCGATTTGCCAGAGGATGTAAAAAGCATTGATGACTTGATTGCTTACCTTGAAAAAGAAAGACCAGAATGCAGGACTATTTTTCAAAATAGGCATGTAATATATACAGCAGTAAACGATGAGATTAAACAACCAGACTATCCCATATCCAATCAAGATCGAATATCATTTTTCTCTGCAGTAGTAGGAGGCTAGTTTATGTTGAAATAGCCGGCGCCTGGAAAATTTCTATAAAGGGAAGGTTAAAGAAAATACGATCCAGACGCCATGAATAGGAAAATATACAAGTATGCCTTACATGTAAAGGAATTTTTTCTTATTTATTCTAGGCATCCTGAGAAATTTTTAGTAGATTTTGTTCCCGCGCACTGTGTGTTGCAATCCACTTTTTATCCATAAAGACTCCATTTTTTATGTATCGCCTGGCTAGTTCATCCGCACACTTGGAAATCAATGAAACAGTAATCATAAAAAAATCAAAAAAATCTCTAGTCGCGAATGAGGGATTTTATGTATTTGATTCTATTTAATAAATCAGCGTCTCTCGCGTTTGGTGTAGGTTGTTTCAGACTGTTATAATATACATATAACATCAATCATTAGAATGGTGTTATACAAAATATTTTTAAAATAACGGCATACGCCATAACAAAAAAAGGAAAAAACATGTTTGAAAATTATAACCCTACCAACGAGAATGCATACCTCAATGATGCATCCTTGGCAGAATATATAGACGTTAGCCCATCATGGGTGCGTAAACAACGATATTTAAGAAAAAAAGGGGAAGACCACTCCCTTACAGTCGATGCAATCTATATTGGTAATTCACCAAGATACAAAGCATCAGAAATTAACAAATGGCTAGAAGCACTAGCAACAACTAATAAAGGAGCATATCAATGCCAGTAATAGAAAACGCCCCAGAACAGGGCGCAACGACAATTATAAATAATATTAACACATCGGAAGTTATTATAACAAATCCAGTTGATGGATTAGAGCTTTTTGAAGACATAAAGAGTACCTATAACCGATATATGGCCTTACAAGACGGACAAGCGGAAGTTTTGACTTTGTGGACTTTGTTTTCACATACTATTTCCGCATTCAGTATTGCCCCTAAAATGATTATAACTTCGCCTGAAAAAAGATGTGGGAAAACCACACTTCTGGATATGATGAATGGCCTTGTGAAAGACCCTATGATGACGTCAAACATTACACCAGCAGCAATGTTTAGGGCTATAGATAAAATCGGTGGTACAGTGATGATTGATGAAGCAGATACTTTTATCAGGTCAAACCCTGAAATTAACGGTATTATCAATTGCGGCCATCGGCGTAGTTCAGCGTATGTTATCAGAACAACAGGAGACAATCACGAACCAAGGCAATTTTCGACATGGGCCCCAATGGTAATCGCTATGATTGGTAAGCCTGCAGACACGATACGTGACCGTTCAATAGAAATTGAATTAAAACGTAAAACTGATACTGATTCGGTTGAGCGATTTATCTTTAGTAAGGTTTCTAGAGAGTTGGCCTCCATAAAACCAAGAATTGCACAATGGGCGGAGGACAATATTGAAGCTCTTCAATACAGTGACCCTGATATGCCCAATATATTAAATGACCGAGCAATTGATAACTGGACGCCTTTGATAGCCATTGCGGATGCCATTCATACTGAGTGTGGAGAAAAGGCTCGTGAAATCGCGTTAGAATTATCAACTGTTGAAGAGGAACAAACACCTGAAACACAGTTATTATCTGACATTCAAGATATATTCTCTGCGCTTAACCGAGATACAGTTGAAACAGATGTTCTTTTAGAAAATCTGTATGAAACCGAAGACGGATTATGGGCCGAATGGAATAGAGGTAAGGAGTTGACTGCCAAACAACTGGCACAAAAACTTAAACCTTTTGGTATCAAACCTAAAAAATTTAGGGACGGTAACAGAACACCAAGAGGTTATGAGCGGAAAGACTTTGAAGATGCTTTTAATAGGTACCTTGATTGTTCCGTGAATAATAGGTCTGTTCCACTTGATGTTCCGTGTAGAGATAACAGTAACCCATTGGAAAACAACGATTGTTCCTCTGTTCCGTCAAACATAAGTGAAGTGGGACTTAGACCCAGTGTTAGGCATTACGAAGAAAACTTCTTCGACGATTAAGCTTAGTATCAAGATCACATACACAGAAGGGGCGAGAACTGTTTCTCGTCCTTTTTTAACTCTGTTTACATAGAATCAATATGGGATACATTTTTATAAAAAACCTATTTTTTATATTGACAAAAACGATTTAATTGACATCATGGGGATACATTTATAAAAAAATCCAATAAATAGGGAGACAAAATATGAAACAACAAGAGAAGTTAATTGAAATTGCTAAAGTCATCGATGAATCATGTAAATCCGCAGTAAAGCGTTTTGAGCCAGGTAAACATACAGGCCTTTCTGTTGGTGTTGCCGCGTACGAAGAGCGCCAGAACGCTTTAACTAATTTAGGATTGAAAAACCCTGAAATAATAGAACCGCTACCAAAAATCAAAAACAGACAATATTTTAAATTTGACGGTCAAGTTGTTAAAATTATTTCGTCTCCTCTAGAACCCCTTGGAGCAAATGCAGAAACAAAAAATATTTTAGAACAAGAAGAATTAAATCTCGGGGATACTTTAAAACGAATTATATTCAAAACAAGTTATGATATAGATTCACATGAAGCAGAAATGATTGAATGTCACTATATTGAAATTGACCGCGTTACAAGTGAGGTAGTAAAGGAAATTGATGTACTCTCATTGTATCAACAAAGTAAAGGATACGTTGACTCTGTTAATTTAAGTAAACCTGAACCTGTTGAAATTCCACCTGCAAATCTTTTTGGTACTCTCAAGAAGAAAAAAGCTGAAAACGAATAAAAATGTTTAATGGAGAACGACTGACATACGCACGGAATCGTGTAGGGCTATCTATGCAAGAAATAGCTGATTGCATAAATGTCCAGCGACAATATATTCATAAGATAGAGACCGATAAAGAAAACAAATCACTTTCTGCAACACAAATTGAAATCATAGCGGATTTCTTAGGTGTCTATCCTGAATTTTTTAGCTCAGAAAATACAAAACGTATTAGTAATGATAAACTTCATTTTCGTAGTGTTGCTATACCTAAATACGTGCAGGAACAAGCAAAGATTGTCGCAGAAGACGTTGTGTCTGTTTGCCAGTTTATTCGTGATTTTATAGCTCCGTTAGGCTTGAGCTTTCCTATTTTTGACTTGGATGAAAAAATTGACTCTAATAATATTCAACCTGATAGTTTAGATGTCGATGAAATTGAATCTATAACTACACAGCTCAGGGAAATCCTGAATTTAGGTGGTGGCCCAATTTCTAATATGGTTCGAATTCTTGAAACCCAAGGTATTGTTGTGGCTACCGCGCCAGAAGTCTCTTCAAAAGTAGATGCTTTTTGTAATGATGATTTTTTCCCAGTTGTCGTACGTAATAATACTAAGAGCGGTGTTAGGTGTCGTTTCGATTTAGCTCATGAATTAGCTCACCTCACTCTTCATAAAGGTATAACAAATGATATTATCAAATATCCTGAAATTGAAAATCAGGCTAATTACTTTGCTTCATCCCTTTTACTCCCTAGAAGCACGTTTGTTTCAGAATTTCCGAGATTTAATAATAGTCGAGTGCCATGGAATGCTTTAATTGCTATGAAAAAGAGGTGGAGAGTGTCCATTGCATCAATAATTACACGAGCGTTTCATTTAGGTATTATTGATAACTACTCTTACAAGCGAGCTTTTGTAGGTCTTTCAACTAAAGGATGGCGGACAAATGAACCTTTGGATGACAAGAATGAGCCAGATTATATTGAACAAGAACAACCCGAATTACTCCAGAATGCTGTTAAAATGATTATGAACACTCATCAAGAATTTCTACCAAAAATGAGAGAAGCATTGAAGTTGAAACCAGAATTAATTAAACAAATTATTGATATGGATGACTTAGACAGTCAGAGATTTTTTCGAGAAGAAAAGCCTTTTTTGAGCGTTGTGAAATAAATCTATTATTTAGATTGCAAAATTCTCAACCTTGCGCCTTCATGTCCTTGTTCTGCTGATTTTTTGAACCAATAGAGTGCCTTGTCCCGTTGACCTGCACCAAGATACCCCTCTGCAATCAAGTTTTGTGCGCCTCTTGCCCCTGCCTTTGCTGATTCAACACAAACATCAAACGCCTCTTCTTCCGTCCCCGTTATAGATTCCATAGCCAAGATATACGCATACACACACGCTCGGTCTTCAAGGGGCATCTCCTCTTCGGCGTTTACAGGAGACACAGTGGATAGTAGTAAAATGAGAACTAAACCGCCAATAGACATCAGCCACAAACTTCAGCCCAAGCGCCATTTATACAAACATTTTTACAGCCTAATGAAGCCATCGGGGGAATATCAATAGAGCCGCACTGCGCTTTCTGTTGTTGGTCTAGCTGCAATAATTGTTGCGACATGTTTTGCCATGCTTGTTGGTTCTGGGCATTAAAAGCGTTGATTTGTTGTTGTTCTTTCATTGCAAAGTCAGCCCATAGTTGCTGTGCTCCAACTGTGAAGTCCTCTCTATCCATATTGGTTTTATCTGCCTTACGAGAGAATGAAGAGACGTTCGCCAGATATTCGGTGAGAATTGGCCTAAAAGGTGCAGGATATACTGGGAAAACATTTTCTTGAACGATAGCATTGTGACACTGTGCGTAAGAGAAATAACTGTTGGTCTTTGATTGTTCTAGATATTGGCCAAATCTCTGGATTCCACTTTCATTGAACGCATCCCAAGATAAAGAGCCATCAGCGTAGTCTTGATATTCCTGTTGTCTGTCTTTTAACAACTTATCAAATTTTGACTTAGAGTAAGCAACAGGTCGAATAGAAGATTTCATTATGGGCTCGCTACATTCCAGTATGGAAATAACCTCATCTCTTTCCCAAGGCTCTGACATGCCGCTGTAGCATTGCTCATCTACTCTATCAAGGTAAGCATACCATGCTGAGGCCTCCTTAGGTGAGACGTACATATAAAGACCACATTTCTCCGCGACCAATTGTTGTGTCTCCTTAACTTTAGATTGCAATTGCATCTGTTGAACAGCTCCACAGGCCGTTAAGGACATTAAAACAACACCAGATAATAATATGTTTTTCATCACTCTGCTCTCCTCAAAATGAGACTTATAGTCTGTAGAATGATAGTCTACATAATGACCAAATACAAGCATGGATATAAAAAGACTTGTAGGTCAAAACATCGCCAAGTTCAGAAAAGAAAGGGGGCTTTCACAAGAAGAGTTAGCCTTTGAAACTGACTTACACCGTACTTATATCAGTGGAATAGAACGAGGAATTAGAAACCCAACAATCGTAAATGTCCAGAAAATAGCAGAAGCATTGAAATGTGACGCTAGTGATTTATTGAAATAAATAAGCCCACGTTAACCCTATCTTAACAATTTACATATTATATTTCCATGCATGGGGAAAGAACTATACACAGACGAGCAACTTAAACTTGCTGAAAAATGGGAAAAGGTTATTGAGACTGCAAACATAGGTGCATCCAATGTTAAAGCCGAGTTTAAGGAAAATTTATGGCTTATTGGTTGGGGTACAGCGATTGCCGCCGCATTTAACACAGCCGTTGGAGGTGGATTTTATGGAACTTTTGCTTGTGTCGCCATGCCAATAATACTTGCTGGTGTTGCTCAAGTTAAATCAGCTCGTAGTCAAGATTTCTATGATAATTTCGCATCGCATTGTACAAAGCAATATAAAGAGGTGCTGAATAATTATGAGTCAGTAGAAAAAGGCTGGCCTGTATTTGACGACATAAAACAGGATTTCCAAGATAATCACTTTAAGCGTTTATCTTTAGTATCCGCACTGAAAAGTTTTAGAACGGCAATTATTGCATCGGTTGTTGGGGTTGGTGTAACTGCTTATTCACAATCAGATATTGTTTCAAACTGGTCATTATTTAGAGATGAACGAAATGAAGAAAATGAAAATTCTAGCCAAGCGTCAGAGTATGCGCCTTTGACATCACCGCACCCTGTTCCTCGTCCTGCGAGATAAAATCTGAAACGCGCTCAATAATTGTTTCATAATTGTAGGCTGTGTAGGTCATTCCAAATGCAAGAAGCAACCCGCCGACAGCAATAGAAGCAATCTCAGCTCGTGTTAGTCCAACAGGCTCATGCTCACCCTTTATTTCGTGATCCATAAATGATTTTACTGCATCCCAAGCTCTTTTTGCCATGGCTATTTAATCGCATAATTTATGAAAAAAGTCAAATTTAAGCTTATTCGCTTCTTTCTGTAAAACCTCAAGATTATATCCGTGACACTTCCGCCGTGTGTATCATTCATGCTATGTTGATTAACCAATTTTATGGCGATGGCGTTTTCAACACCTGCTCACTTGTAAATTGTTCAGATATCCAATTTCTAAATTCATCTTGATGCTCGACTGCTAAATAAACGCTTCCTACAATCGCTGTAGCAACAATAGCATCCATCATGATATCTATAACGGGATATGATTTTGGATTGATGCTGTCGTTACCCATTGAAGAGTATTTATCGAAAAGATATTTTAAGCGTTTCATAAAAGATTTTATTGCATAAATTGAAGTAAAAAATCAAATTTCATCGTTAGAACATAGTCTAAAAAATCCTGTTTTATAGCATTCAAAAGATGATTTTGCGAACTTCGTCCCCACCTTAAGGTCATCAAAGAATGTTGAAATTGTGTGATATTCTGGGTTTTTATCTATATATCGCTGTATTCGTTCATGTCCCGCATTGGATTTGAAATAGCGTTCTACTTCCTCAGCCGTTTCTCTTGTATCAGCCATCACATAGGTTTCAATTTCCCATGGTTTGAACTTGTTGGTGTGAATTGATTCACCGTTGTTATGTTGCTCAAGCCGTTTTTCGAGACAGTTTGTAGAGCCAGTGTAAATCTTGTCTGGATGATTGATACTTCGAAGGAAATAGATGAAATACATCAAACAATATTAAAACGAATAACGCAATTTGTTAATGCTTTCTTGCAAAGACTGAAGGCTGTAGCCAAACCCATAGCTGTCATGGATTGTGTTTTCGCCTTGATGCCCCACCAATTTCATTGCAATGTGCTTATCAACGCCTCCCTCTCTTAAACCATCAATAAAGTTGTGACGGAAGGAATGAAAACAAACTCGTTCGTCTCTTAATCCAAGTAGTTTCATGGAGTGCGTAAATTGCTTTGAGAATGTGTATGAGTATGTGCCGTTATTGCCCAGTTTTATATCATCGAAAATGCGCCCATGCTTACCCTTAACATGCTCAAGAAAGCCTTTGTCTATTAGGAATTGGTGGATAGGAATAATGCGGGCACTGGATTTATTTTTAAGAGATTTTTGACCCTCATCATTCACATCGACAAACCATATTCCATCTTGCTGTTTTATATCTGTCCTTTCCAACTGACAAATTTCATTCATCCTCATGCCTGTATAAAGAGCAACAATCGGAATCCAATAAAGGGCATCCTTGATAATCATATTTCCCTCGGTGACTCTGGTCGTCCTGTTACTATCACTTTGACAACCCGTATAGATAGGTGAATCAAATAACGCCCTTAATTGCTCCTTTGAAAATGGGTCACGCTGTCTGGTTTTTGTTGCCTTGATAGATAAATGTGAAAAGGGATTATCACCTGAAAACAAGTCATTTTGCTTTGCCCAATTAAACAACGCACCCAAACAAGCCAACTTTAAATTGATTGTCACATGGCTTTGCGGTTGACCTTTAGGAAGGTTTTTCCAATCAATATCAGCGTAAGAATCCGCCTTCATTTGACGTTTAATGTTGGAAGGCATTTTGAGAAGAAGGGATTTAAATTGTCGTGCGTGTTCCCGTTTGATTTTTGCTATGGGCATGTCCCCCATAATTTCTTTAAACATATCAAAGACAGCACGTTTCTTTTGCTTTGTCCTGATGCATTCACTGACGCAATCTTTAAGATATTCCTCAACCACATAAGAAAATAAGGCTTTACTACTCCCTTGTGATTGAAGAAGGATTGTATGTCCCTGTCTGCTCATATAATTAGGTTTTCTATAAGATTGAATACCCATAGAAGTTTTAAGATTTTCCAGCCTGTCATGGAAGCTAATGTCTTCCCCTTCTATCATGAGGTGAAAAAGCCCCTCTAATTCGTAGTCGAGACGTGCAGTAAGGAGGCGAGCCTTCAATATCTCTCTTGTCCCCAGTGCAATCACAAGCTCCTTCATTAAAAGAATTTCGCTTATATTACGGGGTAATTTGAGACGATAATAAAAATTACCATTACGATCATAAAGATGATTTCCAATAGACTTCATACGGTGTAACAACTCGGTGTAACAAAAGGTTAACAACACAAGTGCTTGAAATCTTAAAAGGTAGAGTGAGACTAGTCCTTCGTAGCGAAGCGAAGATGGATGGAGCGGATGACGAGGATCGAACTCGCGACTTTCACCTTGGCAAGGTGACGCTCTACCACTGAGCTACATCCGCATTGATCACATGATCAAGGAGTGTTATAGCCAATATATGACGAATTGCAAGAAAAAATTAGATGATGGCGTCCCTGTACAAAGTACGCATTCTATGCCCACACAACCCCAAGAAATTCTCAAAACTTTGGATGATTTGGGTGTGGAATACATGCTTTATGAGCATGAGGCCGTTTTTACCGTCGCCGATAGCCAGAAAGTTGACGCCCAAATTCTCGCACATCACACGCGAAATATGTTCCTGCGGACCAAGAAAAAAGAAAACATCCTTGTTACCTTGTCGCATGACACGCCGATTGATTTAAAAAAATTGGAGGATGTTTTGGGGTTCAAGCGATTTTCATTTGGGTCACCGGATCGATTGATGGAATTTTTGGGTGTTTTCCCAGGGTCTGTCACACCCCTATCGGTAATTAATGCCAATCCAAATGACATTGCAATCGTTTTGGAAGAGAGAATGATGCAGGCGGATCTGGTTGCCTTTCATCCCTTAATCAACACAATGACGGTGACGTTGACGCCAAAGGATCTTTTAAAATTTATGGATTCTGTGGGGCACACGCCGCGTATTGTCGATCTTTCCCACGCCAGCCCTTGATTTCCACGCAGATTATTTCTAAATCATTATTATGTTCACCCACAGTATGACTTTGGAAGATTTTTCAAACACCATCCCGGTTTTCCCCCTGGAAGGCGCGTTGCTGTTGCCTGGTGGATTGCTGCCATTGAATATTTTTGAACAAAAATATATCAGCATGGTAAATGCCGCGTTGGAGAGCGATCGTTTGATTGGTATGATTCAGCCAGACCAAGCCGCG
>CAJXOI010000001.1 GCA_913057885.1 uncultured Micavibrio sp. | reverse complement strand
CGCATTCCATTATGCGAAACCGTCCGATTTATTGGCCGAGCTTCAGGGGCGATTGCCCATACGCGTGGAACTTCGTGCCCTTACCGAGGAAGACTTCAAACGTATTTTGACCGAGCCGGAGGCCAGTTTGATCAAACAATATCAGGCCTTGATGGCAACTGAAAATGTGACCTTGGAATTCGATGAAGCCGCAATTGACGAGATTGCCCGATTGGCAACAGATATTAACCGTACCGTTGAAAATATTGGTGCGCGGCGGTTGCATACCGTGATGGAATATTTACTGGATGAAATATCCTATGAAGCGCCCGACAAATCCGGTGAAACTTATCACATCACCGCCGACAAGGTGTCGGAAACGTTGAAGGAATTGGCGGGGAACGCCGACCTGAGTAAGTTTATTCTTTAGAGGTCTAGCGCCATTTGCCGTGGTGTGCGCGTGGGAATATTTTGTCCATTCCAACATAAAATCTTTGTAATCTCATATGATGGTGAACGATCAATATTCTCCTCGCCTTCAATTGACCAGTGAACGACAGGATAATCAGAATTTTGATCCTGATGAATAAACGGTCTGGCCAATACAGCCCCGCCCTTTGGAAAAAAATCATCTGCAACAAACCCAGTGCGACTCAAGTTAAGTTGATCATAAGTAACGCGTTCGCGCTTATCGTTTTCAATGACGTAACGCCAGCCATTAACGCGTTTAGGGTTGTCATGAGGTTTATACCTTGTTTGTGCGGCCTCGAAAAAGACCAATCTTGGAAACCCAAAAACAAAGGGGCCGTCGTCAGAAAAGATAGAGTGGCGCTTTCTCCACTCTGCCTTTGTATAAAGACCTGGCGCCCCTGGTTTGCCATCTAAAATATCCAATCGATCGCGGCCATTGTTACGGACGATAAATTCGGATAAAGGTATAATTATACCCTCATGTGTGATGTATGTGCGTTGCAATGCATTTTTGCCGCCAAATTGAACAATATTTTTTAGTGTTTCGCTGAAATCTTGCATTGTTACGCAAGGGAAGCAGCTATGGTGGTCAGTTCTATCCTTACGCCATTTTTCATCTTCTGTTTCTTTTTTGAATTGGCTTTTTGCACTTTTATAACCAAGCTCCATATTCAGGCGCAGGATAATCAATTCGTCCAATTTTTCCGCGGCTTTTTGAATATGAAGACCGTTATGTGGAATGTAGGCTTTTGCGCGCTCACTTGGTCCGGGGCACTTGGTGATGTGGTCTTTGACATTATTGGACACCCATGTCGCTTCACGGCCTTTTGACCGTTTACCAGACGCTCGTTTGACTTCTTTGCTAAAATGAACTTCTGCTGTGCAACTTTCGTGCGAACAGCAAAATTTAAGGCCGTTTAGGCCACGCTTTTGTTCGATAGATTGAAGGAAAGCTCTGGCGTCTTCACCTGTTTTAAATCTTTCGCTTGGCAACCGGACTTCTATACCAGATTGGGAGTCTGTCAAAAAACTACCATCAGGTGTAACAATCCGTGCATATTTCATGCTCTAATTTAACCTCAAAACAGTAAAAAAACGATTAAATAAGCCGATTACATCTTTGACGCGGTCACCTCGATATCAATCATGATGATTTCAGACACCCATGCGGCGGCGGCATCCGATTCCGCGCCGATTTTAAAATCCAGTCTGTGAATAGGGAAAGAAGCCGTCATGACGGTCGGATTATCGCCATCCAATTGAAAATCAAAGGATATTTCTTTTGCTATATCTTTTATCGACAATATGCCGGTCACTTGAAAGCCAATATCTGTTTTTGAAAAAGATTGGCTTTTAAAGGTGGCCTCGGGGTGATTTTTGATGTCGAACCAATCACCATGGGGCAAGGTGCCATCATACATGGCATTCCCTGTTTTGGCACTTTCGGTTTGAAAAGTCACAGTGACGGTTGAATTCTCCAAATCATCCTCATTAAAATTGATGGTTGCGGCCCAGTCCTCAAACTTGCCCGTAAATTCTTCGTCCGCGTGAGTACCTGTAAAACTGATATGGCTGTTATCGTAATCAATTGAATAAGAGTTTGCCACAGCGGTTATCGGTAAAAAAAGCGTGAATAAAAATACTATGAAATAATATCTCATAATTGGCCCTTTGTAAAAAACATACGGTAAAGAAGGTTTTCACGGTCAATAACGTAATGTTTCAAAACCGCGCCAATGTGGATGGCGATTAGCACCAGAAAAATCCACGCCATGATTTCATGTGCATCGCGGGAAAGGTCGTTAATGGCGCTATTGCCGGCAATGCCAGGAATGTGGGGCCATTCGAACCATCCAAAAATAAAGGTCGGCAAGCCATAGACCGAAGATGACACCATAATCCACCCGCTGATTGGCATGGCCAACATAAAAATATAAAGCGCCCAATGCCCCAATTTCGCCGCGCGCTTATCCAGCTTTTTAAATGACGTCGGAAGGGGCGGTGGTTTATGAAACAAACGCCATCCAATCCGCACAAAAAACGCTGTTAATAAAATAAGACCAAGGGATTTATGCCATTGGATCATTGAAAACGCAAATGATCGCGGGATGGAGTCAATAAAAGCCAATGCAAAGCCACTGCATAGCATCAAAAAAAACGCAATGGCCATCACCCAATGCAGGATAATGGCCACGGCATCATATCGTTTGTGATTAGCCGGCATAAAAGAATTCAGCTTCAATGATAATCTCAACCTCATCACCAATTTGTGGAATATAGGTCGTCAAGCCAAAATAACTTCGTTTGATTGTCGTTGTTGCCGAAAAACCAAGTGCCGGTTTATTGGCAAAAGGGTGGTTGCCAATGGCCTTGTTAAAAACAACATCCAATGTGACCGGTTTTGTCACGCCCAGGAATGTTAAATCGCCAGTGACTTTCCCTGTATTATCACCGGTTTTTTCAACCGATGTCGACATAAAAGTAATTTGCGGGAATTGCTCGGCATTAAACCAGCTCTCTTTCATCGCCAGTTCTTTGTCAAAATCCTTTTTTTCTGGCTCAGGAAAGTCTGTTTCAACGGATGTCGGATCGATGGTCGCCCGTACGCGACTTGCGGCGGGTTCAAAGGCGTTGAAATCAATATCAATATCGAAATCGGTAAATCGTGCAGTATAATTTGACAGGCCAAGGTGACTGACTTTCCAAATCAGGCTGGCATGGTTTTTATCCAATTCATATAGGCCTGAGGGCATGCCCTCGAGGTCAGTTGCTTCTTGCGCTTTGGCTTGAATGGGAAGGGCCAAAACAATCAAAAGAAAGGCTAGGCGTAATAAGTTCATTCTCAATCTCCTTCAATGAAGAAATAGTTTAACAGTTAAATTAGGCAAATTGAGGCAAAAGTAAAATTTTGGGCAATAATCATCAATTTGCCATGCGATCGTTCAACATCGCCGTAATGGAATTCCAATGATATCCTGAAAACAGATGGGCATAAATGGCGCCAATCCAACCTTTTTTACGCCATTCATTGAATGTCGCATCATCCAATTCGTTGAACGCTTTCTCGTCAATTATCGTAAAGCCCGAAAAGCTGACTTTTTGATCACCTTTAACCATAAGCTCGGCCGTGCGCTCAACCAAAAGGCCGCTTTTTGCTAATGCCTGGGAAAACTCAAGCGTTTGTTGGCTTGCTGCATGGTAGGATTTACAAAATTCCATCGCATTGGTGGCCAATTCCGTGGGTTTTTTCTCTTTGTCAAACAAAGGATTTTTATTGTCGTTGGTTATGATGTCGCTTGTCTCGTCAATACAAAGTGAGAGCGATTCTCCATTGTTAACCTCTGTCAAAATAAACGGATAGCGGCGGATATATGACGGGATATATGTGTTCTTTTTCCACTGTCCCTTTTTATCAACGAATAAATTTTCATCATTGCGTACGCCCAAAATAGCGACTGGCGTTCCCTGACCATCATTGGAAAATCCAATGGGGTAAAAATGTGCGATTTGGGGAAATTCAATCAGGTTAATTGGAACGGCATTCGTTTCAGCAGTGAAGCCCAAACCAAAATCTTTTTTTAAAGATAATTGTTGGTGTTTTTCGGCATCCAACAGCACCGGGTTTTTATAAAAAAGAGGCATGTTTTGCGCTTGTTCAGCCATATTAAGATCCTTTCGATAGTCTAGTTATTGTAACCTTAAGGATATTCTTGTGAAATGCAATATAAGATTAGTAGCCTGCTCTGGGCCCTGTGTGTCCCGAACTCTTCATTGAGCTATAAGGCAAATGATCAATCCCACCGCCATATAACATGCGGTATACCATTTCTCGAAAGGGCGAATATTCATCCTTTGGCATTTGCACAATTTTTTCCGTCAGATTCAATACGGCTGTTTCAAATGGTTTTTTCATAGAATTTATTATATGAAAATATTTTTTTGAAGCAATAAAAAAGAGGGCATTTTGCCCCCTTTTCGAATTTAGTCAGAAGATAGGTGATATTACATCATACCGCCCATTCCACCCATGCCGCCCATGGCACCCATATCAGGCATTGCAGGGGCATCGTCCTTTGGCAATTCTGATACCATCGCTTCTGTCGTAATCATCAATGCCGCGATAGATGCAGCAGCCTGTAATGAATTACGCACAACCTTCACAGGGTCGATAATACCAGCCTTTGTCAGATCACAATATTCATCGGTTTGAGCGTTATATCCCCAATCAGATGACTTTTGATCCAACAATTTACCAACAACGACGGATCCCTCAACACCCGCATTTGTTGCAATTTGGCGGATAGGTGCCTGAAGTGCGCGGCGAACAATGTCGATCCCGGCCTGTTGATCGGCGTTAATGGCCTTGATTTTATCAAGCTCGCGTGTGGCATAAAGCAAGGCCGTACCACCACCCGCAACAATGCCCTCTTCCAACGCGGCGCGTGTGGCGTGCATGGCATCTTCGACGCGGTCTTTTTTCTCTTTCACTTCAACTTCTGTTGCGCCACCGACACGGATCACGGCGACACCGCCAGAGAGTTTTGCAAGGCGTTCTTGCAATTTCTCGCGGTCATAATCAGATGATGTCTCGGCGATTTGAGCCTTGATTTGCGCGCAACGCTCTTCGATTTGCTTTTTCGCGCCGGCGCCATCAACGATTGTTGTATCATCTTTGGTGATACGAACTTTTTTCGCAGAACCAAGCATTTCAGGCGTTGTGTTTTCAAGTTTGATTCCAACTTCTTCGGAAATCACTGTACCACCTGTCAAAATGGCCATGTCTTCCAACATTGCCTTGCGACGGTCACCAAATCCAGGCGCCTTCACAGCGGCAACTTTCAGACCGCCACGCAATTTGTTCACTACCAATGTTGCAAGGGCTTCGCCTTCAACATCTTCGGCAATGATCAACAGTGGGCGTGAGGATTGCACTGTCGCTTCCAAAGTCGGCAACAAGGCCTGGAGATTTCCAAGTTTTCCATCATGAAGAAGGATCGCAGGATTTTCCATCTCGCAAATCATTTTTTCCGAGTTTGTGATGAAGTACGGTGACAAATACCCACGGTCGAACTGCATACCTTCGGTGAATTCAACAATATCTTCGAATGATTTGTTTTCTTCAACTGTGATCACGCCTTCTGCGCCCACTTTTTCATAGGCATCGGCGATTTTTGATCCAATGGCTTCATCACCGTTAGCGGAAACTGTCGCAACTTCTTTGACCTTGTCCTTAACAGGTTTTGAGAAGCCTTTAATGGTCTCTACCGCTGTTGAAGAGGCAAGCTCGATCCCGCGCTTCAAATCCATCGGGTTCATACCGGCAGCAACTGATTTCATGCCTTCTGTGACGATGGCCTGCGCCAAAACGGTTGCGGTTGTTGTTCCGTCACCGGCCTGATCATTCGCCTTTGTCGCAACTTCGCGAACCATCTGCGCACCCATGTTTTCGAATTTGTTTTCCAATTCGATTTCTTTGGCAACGGATACGCCGTCTTTTGTGATGCGCGGGGCACCGAATGATTTATCCAAAACGACATTGCGGCCTTTTGGACCCAATGTCACCTTTACAGCGTTGGCCAGCGTGTTTACGCCTTTCAACATTTTTTCTCTTGCATCTGTTGAGAATTTAACTTCTTTTGCAGCCATAATATATTACTCCTTTATTTGGCAGTTATTGTTTGAAACCCTTAACGATTAAGCGGCTTCGACTACGCCGACAATGTCGGATTCTTTCATAACCAACAGCTCTTGGCCATCGATCGTGACTTCTGTGCCCGCCCATTTTGTAAATAAAACGCGGTCACCTTGTTTCACATCCAATGGGATGACGTTTCCGTCTTCGGTGCGTGCACCTGACCCTGCGGCCATGACTTCACCTTCCATCGGTTTTTCTTTTGCCGTGTCGGGAATAATAATTCCACCGGCAGTTTTATTGTCTTGTTCGATACGTTTGACCAGAACACGGTCATGTAGAGGACGAAATTTCATCGCTCTTGTCTCCTTTTCTTTTGTTTATCGTTAAACCAAAATACGACAGGGCCCTGTTTAACCAGCAACCGTGCCGACATCGAATAATATAAAAGGCTGAGCGCGGATTTCAAGAAAAATTTTTAAGGAAATTTTAAAGGCTTGTCCTGTATCCTGATAATATGGGCAAGGAATGCCCTGTTTGTGACTGAGAAAACAGGAGGTTTTGTGATGGATGAAGGAAAAACACAGTTCGAGAAACAATTTTTTGATGGATATAACCTGACCACGGCGGAAATTATCTATCACATGCCGGATCGTCCGCATATTTTGCAAACATATCTTTGGCAGGACTATGACCTTGCCCCAAAATACCCTGTTTTAACAGATTTTTTACATTTTTGGGAAAAGGAACTGGACGGGCCGCTTCATTCCATCATTTTAGCCGAACAAAGATTGATTAAAGCGGATGAGTTCCTGCATTATGCTGGGGAATATACCTTACAATAATTGATTATTTTCAATTCGGATAATGCGCTTATTTTCTAAATGAGAGAAAGATTGCTCGTCTTGACCTGAGAGCCAAACTTGTCCTTTCAAATCTGAGAGCAAATCAAGTAAAGAATTGCGTCGACGAGAATCAAAATGCGCGGCAATTTCATCAAATAATAATATGGGTGGAACACCAAATCGTGCGGCCACCATACGGGCATGGGCTAATATCATTGTGGTCAACAAGCCTTTTTGCTCCCCCGTTGAACATTGTGCGGCATCGGCATTTTTATCGACGTATGTCGCTCGTACGTCCGTGCGTCCAATACCGAAATTGGTGCGCCCTGTTTGCCCATCCGCATTGCGAAAGGCGGAAAGTTTTTCACGGATCATATCTTCTACAGAGAGTGCAGAACTGCTTTCTAGCGCAGTTTCGACATCACCGATCAAAGATAATTCAGCAATAGGAAAGTCATCACCGCAATTTTTTGATATCGTTTTTTGTAGAGTGTCAAGTACATCCATCCTCGCCGCGGCAATGGCAACGGATGTTTCCGCCATGATATTTTCAAGGGATGACAGCCATAATGTATCCGCCGCTTTTCCCTTTTCGGCCTCGTCTCGGAGCAAATTCAACCGCTCGCGAGTCGCTTTTTCGTATCGTGTCATCCGTCCGGAATGTGATGGATCGTAGGTGGCGACCAACCGATCAAAAAAACGCCGTCGTTCCGCCGTGGGCTGTGTAAACAAATCGTCCATGTGCGGCGTTAACCATACACATCTTAAAATTTCGCCGACTTCGTCCTGATTTTTTAACGTTGTGCCATCGGCCCTTATGATTTTCTTGTCGGGTTTTTGCGGGTCACGTCCGACACCCATTTGGATCGTATCGCCATCGCGGTCCGTAATCTTGGCTGATACGGCCCATGGTTGATGATTATGCTGAGATTGCATATCACTGACGGATGCACTGCGTAATCCACGCCCTGGTGAGAGAAGGCTTATGGCCTCCAAACAATTGGTTTTTCCTGCACCATTGTCACCCACCAAAACAATAAAAGGCATACCCAGCCCATCGACGGATGCACCGGCGTAATTGCGAAAACCATTTAAGCTTATGGATGTGATAAGGGTCATGTTGTCCCGATTTTATAGGCAATAACAGGAATGTCACGTTGATTTACAAGAAATGGCGCGCCCGACAGGATTCGAACCTGTGACCTTTGCCTCCGGAGGGCAACGCTCTATCCAGCTGAGCTACGGGCGCAGTGATTAACCCTTAGCTCAAACGCGCGATCCACGCAAGATTTTTTGGATATACGTAACCCCGATTTCATATTTAGAAATCGGGGTCCGCGCCATGATATTCCTTGCGACGGTATTAACCGTGTCAGGTTCAAACGGTTATATTCTCAATCTCTTTAAAAAAAGAGATACCCGTTATCATGTATTCTGCCAGCTTATTACCCTATAAAAGGTTCCACAAACTATGCGGCCTTGGCATTTGGCATTGTAATGTCCTCTTCGGCATTACCGATTGACTTGTGATCAGTAGATTTTGATAAATCACCCAGAGATATCACGCCAACCAAACGCTTTTGTTTATCAACAACGGGCATGCGGCGAATTTGCAATTCAGCCATATTATCGCAAACATCTTCGGTGTCTTGGTCGTCATAGCAATAATATGTTTCATCACTCATGATATCTCGTGCCGCAGTAGTTTGTAAGTCGCGCCCGTACGCCACGGCACGCACACATGTATCGCGGTCCGTCACCATACCTAATAGTTGCTCGCCATCGCCAACTGGTAAAAATCCGAAATCTCCCTCGACCATCAGTTTTGCCGCTTCAATTATAGGGGTGTCGGGCTGGATCCATTGGCAATCTTTTGTCATACATTCACGAACTTCTGTCATAATCGTTCTCCTTTTTATCGTTTCACAGACATGCTTTAAGCATGTTCACATCGATAACGACTGAGAATGACTTTTGTTCAGGCAGTTTTACGGGTCAGTTGTAAAAAAATATCTTCTAGATCACTTTGATCCGTTTGAACATCAACGATACCGTATTTTGCTTTTTTTATAGCTTCGATCATATACCCGACAGATGTATCGGCAGGGCGGTAAGTGATAACAATGCGCCGTTTCCCCTCGATCCGTGCATTAAATCCATCCAATTGTTTTGGAACTTCGCTGATTTCTTTATCGAGTCGGAATGTAATCTCTTTGCCGTCAATGCGGGCCAAAAGGTCGTCTTTATTCTCATCCATGATCACTTTGCCCTGATTAATAATGGCGATACGATCACAAAGTTGCTCCGCCTCTTCTAAGTAATGAGTCGTCAAAAGGATGGTTTTGCCAGACTTATTCAAAAGTTTGACATTATCCCATAATTGTTGGCGTAATTCGATGTCCACACCCGCCGTGGGTTCATCCAACACCAAAATATCGGGGTCATGCACCATGGCCTTGGCAACCATCAAGCGGCGTTTCATCCCTCCTGATAATGATCTGGCATAGGCCTCGGCCTTATCAGCAAGGCCAACCATATCCAAAATCTCCATCGTTTTGCGCTGGTTTGACGGCACACCATACATACCGGCTTGCAATTCCAACATTTGTTTTGGTGTAAAAAACGGATCAAAGGTGATTTCTTGGGGCACAATCCCAATGGATTTTTTTGCCGATCTGGGATGCGTGTCGATGTTGTAGCCGTTAATTTCAACAATCCCCGATGATTTCACAACCAACCCGGCCATAATATTGATGCATGTGGATTTCCCCGCGCCGTTAGGGCCGAGGAGCGCAAACATGGATCCTTTTGGAATTTGAAGGTCAATGTTATCTAAGGCCAGTTTGGCTTCGGATTTTTTGCTGGCCGCATAGGTTTTATTCAGGTTCTTAATATCAATTGCGTTCATATCCCTAGACATAGAGACATGACATTAAAAAAGCTAGAGACAATTTTAGTGTTTTCTGTGCCAATCACCGTCGTCGCCTTTCTCGTACTTTTGTTTAACGGCACTCCAAGCTACTTGGTGCGCAACCTCTTCGCGGCTATCATCACCGCGTCGATCCTCGGGATTTTTATATTGATCCCATGCACTGTTGAACGCTTCCATATAAATTTCCCGTCCATGTTTCGGGATATTATTTTGAACGGCTTTCGGTAATTCGCTGATAGACTCGTAAGGCATTTTTCATCTCCTTTCGTTACAACAATCTAACGTAGAATGAGACTTATTGTTCAACGGCTCTTTTCAACCGATCGTTGATCGCAAGTCCGATGCCTTGATTTGGGATATCCATCACGGCGATTGATTGTACGCCTGATTTGTCCAGCTGACGTAAATAGGAAAATAGGTTGGATGCCGCCTCGTGCAAGTCCCCTGCCTCGGATAAATTCATGGCTTTTGTCGCATTTTTTATATTCATGAATTTCGTTGACCCAAAGGCCAGCAAGGCCTCGCCTTCCTTAACATCATAAGCCCTGAGCCGCAGAGGTGTCTTGGGCGCATAATGTTTGAGCAATTGCCCCGGTGAGACAGGTTTTTCATCATTATGATCGGCCACATAGGGGCGATACCCCAACACGGCCTCGCAATCATCGGCCGTTATTGCACCCATGCGGGCGATGACGGCACGATCATCCGTACAATCAATCACGGTGGATTCAAGGCCGATTTTTGATTGTCCATCGGCTATAATGAGTGGGGCTTTATCGCCTAAACTTTCCGCAACATGGGCGGCGGATGTGGGTGATACCTCTCCTGATTTATTAGCGCTGGGCGCGGCTAGGGGGACTCCCGCGGCCTTAATAATTTTTTGCGCCGTGGGGTGCGAAGGAATACGCACAGCAATAGTACTAAGCCCTGCGCAGGTTAGGTCAGATATTTTGCAATTTTTGCTGCGTTTTACGATCAATGTCATAGGGCCCGGCCAAAAAGCAGAGGCCAACTTTTTTGCAGTATCATTCAATTCCACATAGTCACTGAGGTGGCTTATTGAATAAAAATGGGAAATAAGCGGATTAAATGTCGGACGGCCCTTAATGTCAAAAATTTGTGCAACGGCTTTGCCATTGATGGCATCCGACGCCAACCCATAAACCGTTTCAGTAGGGATCGAGACACAGCAGCCATCACGTAATAATGCCACACCTTCGGCAATGACACTTTCTGAAACCGATTTTATGGTCATGCCGCTTGACGTTTAGGTTTGATGTGAGCGCCGCCGATGGTCGGGGTTTGGCATCCTGTTGTGGTTGGGAATGAGATGGGCTCACCGAGCAGTGACCGCACCGCCATATAGGCAAAGCCTTCGGCCTCCATCGCGTCTCCATTCCATCCCAATATGTCAACGGACATTGTGGTGATGCCAGTTACTTCTGCAATCCGTTGCATCATATAGCTGTTATGTCGTCCACCCCCCGTGACATAGATTGCGGTTGGTTTTTGCGGGCATAACTCAATCCCCTTGGCAACGGATTGAACTGTCATTTCCGTTAATGTCGCCGCGCCGTCTTCTAAGGATAAACCGTCAACGGAAACATCATGAAAATCGTTGCGATCAAGTGATTTTGGATAAGGTTGCCCAAAGTATGAATGTGATAAAAACGCAGCAAGAATATCGTCATGAATATTTCCCTGTTTTGCAATATCGCCATTTTTATCAAATGTTTGATCCGTATTGGATTGTACCCAATCATCAATCATGGCGTTGGCCGGGCCGGTGTCAAATGCGATCATATCATCGTCCGTGGAAATCCATGTGATATTCCCCACCCCGCCGAGGTTTAGGACAGCAATCGGCAAAGAAAGCGCTGCATTATTTATCAGGGCGCGATGATAAACGGGCAGAAACGGCGCGCCTTGCCCGCCATTTTGCATGTCGTTTTTGCGAAAATCATAAACAACATCGACATTTGTTTCCTGAGCCAATAATTCACCATTCCCCATTTGCACGGTGATGCCGTTATCAGGGTCATGATGTGTCGTTTGCCCGTGCATGCCAATCACGTCGATATCAGTGTATGCTTTGCCCGTTTTGTTCAATAATTTTTCAATGACGGGAATATGCGCCAATGTAAATTGACTTTCAATCATCGGGTCGTAGGTTTCCTGATTAAGGCATGTTCTGAGGGCAAGCCTTAATTCATCACTATGGCGGACGGTTTCAAATCCGATGCGGTTAATAAATGAACGCCCGTCCGTTTCGATCAACGCCACATCAATGCCATCCATTGCGGTGCCCGACATGCATCCGATTGCACTATATGTTTTATTTTCACTGGATTTGTTCATGGGTTTTATTTAAAACTTTTTTGATAAGAAAATAAAGGATTAAGAATGGCAGTCACATATAAATCAGATTTCTTAAACGTCATGGAGGAGCGTGGCTTTATCTATCAAGGGTCTGACCTTGAAGGATTAGACGCGAAACTAGCGACAGGCACACAATCAGCTTATTGCGGTTTTGATGCCACGGCGAAGTCTCTGCATGTAGGAAATTTGATTAACATTATGATGTTGAAATGGTTTCAAGAGACAGGGCACAAGCCAATCACATTGATGGGTGGTGGAACGTCAAAAGTAGGTGATCCATCTTTCAAAGATGAGCAACGAAAGCTGTTGTCCCATGACGATATTGCTGAGAATATGGAACATATCCGCAAAACATGTTTTAAACAATTTTTGCGTTACGGTGATGGAGCAACTGATGCATTGATGGTGAATAATGATGATTGGTTGTCCGAGCTAAATTATCTGGAATTTATACGTGATTACGGGCGTTATTTTACAATCAATCGGATGATCGGATTTGAAAGCGTGAAACAACGCCTTGACCGCGAAAGCCCCCTGACATTTTTGGAATTCAACTACATGATTATGCAGGGGTATGATTTTGTTGAATTGCATAAACGTTATGGTACAACTATTCAATTTGGCGGATCTGACCAATGGGGCAATATTATCAATGGTGTTGAGTTGGGGCGCAAGGCACATCAGTATGACTTGTTTGCCTTTACAACATCGTTGCTAACTACACCTGATGGTAAGAAAATGGGCAAGACTGAAAATGGTGCGGTTTGGCTCAATGCCGATATGCTCTCCCCATATGATTATTACCAATTTTGGCGAAACGTTGATGATGCCATGGTCGATACAATGTTGAAGAAATTCACCTTGTTACCAATAGATGAAATTGCCAAACTATCGGCCTTGCAGGGGCAGGAAGTGAACGAGGCAAAAAAGATTTTAGCGTTTGAGGCCACAAAGCTATGCCATGGCGAGGGTGCCGCAAACCAAGCCGCCGAAACGGCCCGTCAAGCATTCGAAGAAGGGCAAAGCGCGGAAGGGTTGCCAACCGTTGAAATCACGAATCCGGAAATGCCGATTTTGGATTTATTGGTCGAGGCGGGGCTGGTCACCTCAAAGGGAGAAGCACGCCGTTTGATCAAAGGCGGGGGCGCAAAAATCGACGATGTGTCCATCACGGATGAAAATCAAACATGTGCCATTGCCGGCACAATAAAGTTATCTGCAGGCAAGAAAAAGCACGTGCTCGTGAAGGCGGCCTAATTAAGTTGTCTACGTTCTTTTTGCGGAGTTTTGGGGCGATCTTGAGTGTCTGATTTTGGGTTGTTTTCAAATAACAATTTGCGCACGATGCCTGGCGTTAAAATGGATAACGGATTAACACCAACAGATGGATCATCGGGATCACCACGAATTGAATAAGTGGCGGCCAACAGGGCATCTCCTCCCGTTAATAATTGCCCAATAAGAGGAATTTTTCCAATAAAATTGTTGATTTCGGATAAGGGTGCGGCCGTGCCCGTAATCTCCATATTTTTTTCTGCAGTATCAACGAACCCATCAAATGTCAGGGCAACAGATGTTCCTGATGTTGTGCCGTTTGATATTGTATAAAGATCGCCCTCAGCCTTCTGCTTCCATTCGAAATCGGCTTCTAGACGTGTAAATGCCAATGCGCCAGCTTGCATAAAATTCTGGAAAGATAATGCGTTGATAAGGCGAAGAAGGACTGGGGCCTCGGCTACAGAGAAATTATTAATTCTTGCTTTGCCCCGAACATCTCCGAAGCGCCCCCCTGCAAGAGGGACGCCGGCGACTTGTAGTTCGCCTCCCTGGATATAAGGATATAGATCTAAGGCGCGCAGGGTTTCACCGGCGTTATTCGACTCTATGCGAAGGGTTAACCCGTCTTCAGTTTCAGGCAGATAACGAACATTGAGGGTTCCCTTTTTTCCGTTTGCGCCTAAATCGGCGTCCATTTCAAATTGTTCGAGATTTTCATCACGTCTGAGACGCATATAGGCAACAACATTTTTCAATGTTGCATCATCGGAGGTTCTCATTTGTGCGACAGTGATACCATACTCCTCTGGCCGCTTGATCGACGATGGGCTGATTTGGGCCTGAATTTGCTCGTCCTTTTCTTTCCCCAAAACGGGTCTTGCATCAAAAAATGCACCTGTAACATTTGTCTTTAGCGTGCCGCCCTCTTCTTTCATAATCACGGACATACGATTTTCATTAAACGCCATGTTTTGCAAGGAAGCTTGCGTGATAACAGGTTCACTTCCTACGTTTCTAAACTTGATATTCCCATTGCCAAGAGACAATGCGCGCCCCGAAATTTTAAGGTCGTTCACGGCGGTCAAAGCTTCATTTTGTAAATCTAAATCCAACGTCGCGGTCACTCGCTGACCAAATTTTTTATCAATCCCTAATTCAGAGACAATGATAGCCGTTTCCGTTAAATCCAGATCCAAATCAATGTCCGCGTTTCCACCCAATGATTTTGTATAGGTTACTTTGCTCGCCGTGTCGCCGCGAAAGTAATTGGCAAAATCATCGGTAAAGGCACGGCGAATGGCATCGTTGGCCGTGACATTGGCAATGACTTTAGAGCTATAATCACTATTCGCATCTTTGGCGCCTTGGGTGGTGAAATATTCGTGCCATTCTTCAACGGTGATGGGTTTTCCCTGTAATTCCCCAGTGCCGTTCACTTTTATTTCCTGTGTTGTTGCGAAAACCTCAAACGGCCCACCCGAGAGAGTAAGACCCTCGACAGCGTCAGGAATTTCAGCATTGGTTACCGTTCCGTTAACTGTGACCTTAATGTCTTCGATAGGTACTTTGGCCAATAATGGAATCTCAACTTTGATAGTGGCTTCAACATCACCTTTGGTGTTAACGGGTTTGAAATCAATTTTATCAAAGGCCCCGATTGGTTGTGCGGCTATATAATCAAAAACATCCTGTACTTGTGCGGTTATTGGAAAAGTCAAAGTCCCAAGCCCCGATCCCTTGGTAATCAAATCATCAAAAAACAGCGTCGCATCAGTTGTTTTCATACCGCCGATATCTGCCGTTTCAACAGTCATGGTAAGGGCGATATCTTCCAATTTCCCCGATCCCGACACATTGGTCGCGGAGGGCAAGGGTGATTTATAATCAATCGCCATGTCTTGAAATGTAAAATCGACCGAGGCTGAGGTCAGTTCTGGTGGAAGGGGGGACCCATCATCGCGTGTTTCCTGGCTTAAATCAAAAACGGCGACGGCATCAAGGCTATTGAATGTTCCTGCGCTTGATTTTTCCACCAACCATTCATACGCCCCGTTATCGGAATGTTCTATGGGCCAATAACGCGACAAGTAATTTTGCGGCATATTTTGAATAGACAACTTCATGTTTCCTGAGAGTTGTTCCGGCAGGTCGATATTTTTGAACGATCCAGAAAGTGAAATATCCGTTGTCTCGTTAATTTTTGCGGTCAAACTCTCGATCGCTGTTGTGAAATTTTTTGTATCTTGTATCAGGTGCAAGTTGAAATCTTCGACATCGACAAATTCTTCATGGTCATTCAGGGGAAATAATATTTGCCCTCTGGGTGCGGAGACATTTAAATCCATTTCTTCGACTTGCCATTTGTTATCCAGCCGTCCCTGAATATCGGCATTCACTACCATGTTGAGATCCACGCCCTTAGGCAAATCGGGCAGGAATTGCACAATATTATCCATTGGTGTTTCCTTTAATGTTCCGTTGAGAGAGAGGGTGAACGGATCGTTTTTAGTGCTGAAATTCACTTTTACCACGTTTGTCTGTGTATCATGCCCAAAGGGAAAAGTTAAAAAACCGCTTAAATTTCTGACATCATTGATTGTCGACATCTCGGCAAAAAAGGTCACGGGATCGAACCGTTGCGTTGTGCCTTTTGCAACATCGCGATAGACCATGCGGGCTTTATCAATCCACAATACATCGACCTTTGGCAAATCATAGATTAAATTCTTAAGCGTTAAGATGGCGGCGACAGCTCTGTCTTCGGCTGTTTCACTATTTTGATTAAATCCGGTGATTTGTATTGTGCCATCCTCGGCTTTTGTGATGGACAATGTGACCTCCCTGATCCAGATGGCCTCGAACCTAAGTTGCCCTATCAATAGAGATCGTAAAGAGATATTCAGATCAATCTCAGGGACAAACATGAATGGCCCTCGATCATTGCTGATAATCACGTTATCGGCACTCAAACCCAATGGATTTTCAAATCCCTGCCATTCCAGAACTAAAGACCCAATATCAATAGTTTGATCGTTGCTGTTTTCATTGAATTGCGTTTCGATGTAAGACACCGCCATCGCCATATCCATCGGCCCCTGCGACAGACGCCACGCAAATAGGCCACCTGCAATCACTGCAATCAAGGCCAAACCGATAATTATTTCCCAAAAAAGGCGATGACTAAACTTCAAAGGTTTCAATCTTTTATCTTGATATTGTGTTTTCTCATACCATTTTTAATGCAATGCTATCATAAAATAAAGGAGATTAAGATGACATTAACAGCCAGAACCAAAGCCCCGGATTTTACAATGCCAGCGGACGGTGACGGGTCTGTATCCCTATCAGATTTCAAGGGACAACCCTTGGTACTGTATTTCTATCCAAAGGACGACACACCCGGATGCACAACGCAGGCATGTACATTTACTGAGACTTTGCCCCAGTTTCATAAGTTGAATTGTGCCATCGTGGGTGTATCAAAAGACACGGTTTCCAAACATGATAAATTCAAGGCAAAACACAATATCCAATTCACCTTGGCGTCGGATGCTGAAACTGATGTTTGCGAGCGATATGGTGTTTGGAAAGAAAAATCAATGTACGGCAAAAGCTATATGGGTATCGAGCGTACAACGTTTTTGATTGACGGTAATGGGGTTATTAAGAATGTCTGGAATAAGGTAAAAGTCAAAGGCCATATCGAAGAGGTTTTGGCCGCCGTTGAACAACTTAGGAAGGAAGCTGTCTAATATATTCCGCCTGTGCCCTGCATTTCAGGTGTAGCCTGAGGCTCGGCAGGTGCGATCGGCATCTGCCCATACGAAGGAAAGTTTTGTGGCATAGGCATATTATAGCTTTCTTGCATTTGCGAGGCTGAATTATACATGTCATAGAAATTCATGCTCGGTTCTTCAAATACCAATGTTTCGCCGCCGTAAATTGTTTGTTGTTGGTCGGGCGTTTCACCGCTCATAAACGCCTCCCATATAACATTAGAATCTCCCGGATAAGCGCGGCGCCCGGTTTTGGCGTTTACCTGAATCATAGAGACACCCGAGGGCACACGGAATGGAAGAGGGTCTATATACCCTGCCTCATTCGCATCTTGTAAGAATTGTTGAATTATGGGTAATGCAATACTTGACCCTGTCGCCCTACTTCCAAGTGAGCGTGGCCTATCAAACCCAACGTAGGCACCAAAGACTAGGTCGGGCGTAAAACCAATAAACCAAGCATCTTTTGCATCATTAGTTGTTCCTGTTTTACCAGCGACAGGAAATCCGATATTACGTAATCTCACACCTGTGCCACGTTGCACAGCGCCTTCTAAAATAGATACCATTTGATATGCCCGTTGTGGCGAGGTGACTTGTCCCCTTGCATCTGCCAAAGTTGGTACAGGCATATCATCTTGCCATTTCAGGCGCGGTCCACATGTCGCACATTCTCGTTTGTCACGTTTGTAAACCGTGCTGCCGTAACGGTCTTGGATGCGATCAATAAAGCTGGGTTCTATACTCTTTCCACCATTAACCAGCATGCCATAGGCGGTCACCATCTGCATCAAGGTGGTTTCATTTGACCCCAATGAGGATGCAAGATTAGTGTTCATGTCATCATCAATGCCAAACTTTTTGGCTGTTTCAGCGATACTGTCCATACCTAATTTATCTGCCAGTCTAACTGTCATCACGTTTCTGGATTTTTCGATACCGACGCGCAACGTCGTTGGGCCATAAAATTCATGAGAGTAATTTGATGGTCGCCATAAAGGCAATCCGGGACCTTGTTCAAATGCGACGGGTGAATCCATAACAATTGTCGCTGGCGTCATCCCCTGTTCAAGGGCAGTGAGATAAATGAAGGGCTTAAAGGCAGATCCTGGTTGTCGTTGCGCCTGAATAGCACGGTTAAATTCCGATTTTTGATAACTCCACCCGCCTTGAACAGCTAATACACGCCCCGTATGTGGATCCATTACAATAATTGCACCTTGGACTTCGGGGACTTGCCGCAGTCGATAAACATTGTCTTCATCATCTTTTTCAACCATGATGACAGAGCCTATTTGTAGTTCATCCCCACCCCATTCATGGCCTTCTGCACTTAACGTGCCTTTTGAACCATCAGCAAAGCCAAGTTCCCTCTCATCAAGCACGAGAGCCAATTGCCACGATGGGAGCATCCCCTCTTGTATTGGAATTTCTGCCAACCGTGTTTTCCACTTATCAAAATTGTCAAAGGTGGCGACATCTCCGCGATATCCCGTGCGCAAATCGTACGCGACCAGACCGTCAAACAATGCTTTTGTTGCAATATCTTGTAATTTGGGCTGAACAGATGATTTAACGATCAGGCCTTGTTCGTACAACGCGTCACTGCCAAATTGTCTTTGTAATGTGCGGCGGATTTCCTCGGCAAAATATGGTGCACGCACTGATTTCTTAAGCGTGTCGCGATCAATTGTCAAAAGGTCACTTGCGCGGGCTGTTTCTGCTTCCTCTTGTGTGATATGGCCGTCCTCTAACATCCGACCAATAACCCAATTACGACGTATGATTGCCCGATCTTTACGACGTGTAGGATGGTAATTATTGGGTGCCTTTGGCAGAGCGGCAAGATAAGCCGCCTCTGCAACTGTTAAATCGTCCAATGATTTATTGAAATATTGCTGAGCGGCGGCGGCAACGCCATAAGTCCCTATCCCTAGGTAAATTTCGTTCAAATATAATTCCAAAAGGCGATCTTTTTCCATTGCCCGCTCCATACGAATGGCCAAAATGGCCTCTTTCAATTTTCTTTCAAAAGTTCGCTCATTGGTGAGAAGGAAGTTTTTTGCCACCTGCTGCGTGATTGTTGAGGCCCCCTGAAGACGGCTTGGATTTTTAAGATTATTGACAATGGCACGGGCAATCCCCACATAGTCAAGACCGCGATGGGCATAGAAATTTTTATCTTCAGCCGAAATAAAGGCATTTTTGACAAGGTCGGGAATAACCTCAATCGGAACAAAAATGCGTTTTTCCGTTGCAAATTCTGCCATTAATTGTCCATCTCCAGTGTAAACACGTGTCACGACCTCAGGTTCATATGTTTTTAATGATTTATAATCCGGAATGTCATCACCGTAATAATTGATGACCCACGCAAACCCGCCGATCCCGATAATTAAACCCAGAATGCCCAGTGATACTAGTGTTAGAAAGCCATAAGCAATAAACTTCATAAGCCACACATTAGCGTTATTTTCTGGCAAAAGAAAGGCTTGACATGACGGCCATTTTGTAGGACATTATTCCTAGAAATACTACGACTCTATTTTTTCTGTGGCGGCCATTTTGGCCGCTTTTTTTATTAAGGAGACAGCTATGCCCAAAAATACTATACCCTTTACAATTTCTTATCAAAACCGTCATGTCTTTAATACGAAACCATTATCTCTTCGCCTAGGCTTCATTGGAGATAGTATTATTTCAGGATCTGATGCCGCTGGGACGACAACGGCTTTGCAAACATACGCTAAAATTGTATCAGCCGCACAAATTAAACATGGCCACGGTGGAGCGGTTTTAGCTGAAGAAATTGACGCTAATAATGCTTTTTGGGATTTTACAAACGAGGAACCATCATCAGAATATGTCGATAATATTCAGCCCCTTGAAGGGACAGAAAGTTTAACGGATGTCATTATTGGCTTAGGGACAAATGATGCTGTAAAAACCAATGGAGTGACCAATAATATTTCAAAAACCGATTGGAAAACCGCTTATAAAGATTTCATTGCCCATATTAAAGCACAGTTCCCATCCGTTAATAATATTTATATACGTCCTATTGG